>DASXPW010000331.1:0-7198 GCA_036493385.1 Pyrinomonadaceae bacterium | reverse complement strand
AACATCGCCGGGCTCGATCCGTTTTCCGTCGATGACCTTCGATCTATCAACAACGCCGACGATGAATCCGGCAAGGTCGTATTCGCCCGCGGGATAAAAATCGGGCATCTCAGCCGTCTCGCCGCCGAGCAGGACGCAGCCGTTTTCCTTGCAGGCGCGGGCCATGCCCTCGACGACCGACGCGGTGACATCGGGCTCCAATTTTCCGGTGGCAAAATAATCGAGAAAAAACAGCGGCCGCGCGCCTTGAACGAGAATGTCGTTGACACAATGATTGACGAGATCGGCGCCGACGGTGTTGTGAATGCCGGTCTCAAAGGCGAGCTTTAGTTTCGTACCGACGCCGTCAGCCGACGCGACAAGCACGGGCTCGGCCATCTCGGGAAACGCCGCCGAAAACATCCCGCCGAAGCTGCCGATCTCGGTCAACGTGCGTTCGTTAAATGTCGAGCGGGCAAATTCGCGTATCTTTGCAACGGCGCGGTTTGCATTGTCTATAGAAACGCCGGCGTCGGCGTATGAGATAGATCGGCTCACAATTCTCTATGGTTCCTTAACATGGTTCCCACCGTGTTTTTGGAGGTCCTTGTCGAACGAAAAAACGCTGTCGTTGCTCAACAAAGCCTCGATCGCAAGGTAGCAGTCCGGAAAAGAAAGCTGCTTTTTTGTCGTATAAAGGTCGATCGCACGGTGAATGAGTTCTGCATTACAAACAACAGTCTGCAAGCCGATCAATCTTCTCAGTAGTGACGCAATATGCGACCGCGAAAGACCGCTCAATTTTTCCATCACGAATATGACCTCGGTCAGGATCACATCAGACACGTAACATGGCGATCGCGTTATCAGGCGCTCCGCTTTTTCCGACTGTACCGGTAGGTCATTCAGCAGAAACCTCAGAACGACATTCGCATCGAGACTGTTCATTTGTGATCGGAGACCCAAGCCTTGGCAATTGCGTCCTTCAACGCTTTCCCTGTAAGGGGCTTTCTTTTGGGATATTCACTTAATATCTCGTCCCGAATCTTCTTAAACTGCTCGATCGTTAGACCGGTGTCCATCAGAATCCGGTTGTTCTTTTTATCAAGCTCCATTTTGAGCGTTTGCCCCGGCTTGAGACCCAGCGCCTTTCGAAGAGGCGCGGCGATCGTTACGGTGCCCTTGCTGGTCATCTTAGATTCGAATCGCATGTATTACATTTTACCCAACGTAATACATCGAGTCCAATTTCTTACGTCGTTGATCGAATTTGAGACGACTAAAACGTGAAACGCGATTTTACTGCACGTACTCCTCGACAAGCGAAAACGAAGATATAGAAACCGGCCGGTTGATGCCAAATTCGAGTGAAAGCAGGCGGTCAAACTCGGCCGCACTGCTGACATCGCTCTCGACTCGGTCTGTTTCGGTTGTAACGATGAATTTAGTGTCGGTCAGCGTCTTTCGGCCGGTCATCGTCATCTGTGAGCAGACCTTGTTTTTCATGAAGTGCGAATCGGGTGAGGTCTGGTGCCACAGGCAGCGTTCTTCAAATTCAGACAGGTCGTGTCCGAGAGGCATGAAGACATACTCGCCGCGCCAACCGGCGTCGTTCCTTTTCGCGATCTCGAACGATTCTCCGTCGTATGGACGGACCAAATACGTGGTGGCCCCGACCTCCTGCTCGCGGTCCGGAACTAGCAGAAGCGGCTCTGCGGAAAACGCGCCAAAACCAACATCGGCGATATACTGCATCTCGCCGATCATCACCATTATCGCCGCGTGATCGTAGTCGGGACTCAACACGTCGCCTTCGTCGACCACACGGGCCGAGAGAAGGCGCGTCTCAAAACCAGATTCGCGAAGTAATTCGTTAAACAGGCCGTTGAGCTCGTAGCAAAATCCGCCGCGATTCTCTTCGACGATCTTGCGGTAAAACGCGTTCGTGTCCAACATGATCGGCCGCCGCCAATGAATATCGAGATTCTCGAACGGGACGTTCAAGAGATGCTGGCGCTGCAGCAGCTTGAGACCCGCGATGTCCGGCACGACGCCGGTCCGGTCCAGGCCGATGCGCGCGAGATATTTCCCGACATTCATGACTTCATTATCCGCCATCCGTCTTCCGCCGACCGTACGCTCGCACACATAGGGCCGCCGTCACGGCCGACGCCGTCGATAGTGACCTCTAAGCGCGCGCCGGGAGCGTTCAGCACCTCTTTGACCTGCGCAGCTGTAATTTTCATCAGCGAGATCTTTGCCCGGCGGTTCCAACCGGTACCCGCTTGGGCCGCATACGAACCGGAATTTACGTAGATAAATCGAGCGTCCTTCGGTCCCTGCGCAAATTTGCCCAAAAAATTCGGTTTGCCTGAGGATAGATCGACGGTCACCGGAAACTCGAACGATATGCGGCCGCGTTTTGTTTCGGTCGGGGCGAGCAAACGATCTTTGCCTTCCTGGACCTGCATCGTCACGCCGGCAAGCGGATCGAGCACATTTATCCGCAATCGGATCTCGTGTTTTTCCATATTTCGGTTGATTATATACTGCGGTTCGACATGGGGGAATTTGAATCGTCTCTGCCTTAGTAAATCGAACTCTTTGTGCACTTCGTGAAAACTTCGTGTACTTTGTGAGAAAAAATGAGTTTCATCACAAAGAGCAAAGCGGATGCAAAAACCACAAAGACAGACCAAATTGACCCTCTACGGTTGACCAACGTCGATTGACTATCGGGCCGCGCGACCATTAGCATTTTTGAGGGAGTCAACTATGAGCTTTACATTGCTTGATCTCGGAACCGAGGGTTATGAATTTACGGCCAACGTCTGGAACTGGAAAGCAGCGCTTGAGATCGTCAAGGATCTCGATATCATCAGCGAAAGCCACGTCCGACAGCTCGGGTATAACGCGATGGGCGTAAAAATGGGTCTGGAAGAGGCGCATCTGATCGGCGCGAAGATCCGTGACGATATCTTGCCAAAGGTCGGCCCCGGCAAACGCATCTACTCGGATGGGACGGTCACCGATCAGCCGGATGACGGGACGTTTTATAAGGATGAGGACGAACAGTGGAAAAACTACAGCGTCACGTACGACTGGCTCAAGGATTTTTCGGATTTTTGTCTGCGGTCAAAGGGATTTCAGGTATTCTAGGATCAAAGGCTACTTAGGTTTCCAGGATAGAACGCGGATCGGGCAGATGGAGCGGATTTGCGCGGATTAGAAATAGATCGTCTTTTATTCGTGTAAATCCGCTCGATCCGCTTCATCCGCGTTCTATTTTGCGTCTGATATGGAGTTTCTCCAGGACATTTCAAATTCGCTCTCGCCTTTTTTCAAAAACCTTTGGGTCCAGATCACGCTGCTTGTCATGTTCGCGACGTTTCACGGTTATGCGGGTGCGTGGCTGGCGGTAAGAATGCTTTTTCGGCCGCGGCAGCCGGTCAAGCTGCTCGGTCTTACGATATTTCCGCAGGGCATGATCCCGCGCCATCGCGACCGTCTGGCCAACGCCATCGGTAAGGCGGTCGGCGAAGAGCTGGTTTCACAAGACACGATCCTCGATCAGCTAACCGGACGCGATTTTCTGAGAAACAAGATCCAGGCCGTGATCGACTCGTACACCGATGAGATGCTATCGCAGGAATATCCGTCGCTGATCGATGCTCTGCCAAAGCATGTTCGCGAGCCGGTGCTTGACGCGATCGCCGGGCTGCAATTGAGGATCGGCGACCATATCCGAGAGATCTTAAAGAACGAAGAATCGCAGGCCTCGATCCGATCTTTTGTCACGCGGCGCGTCGACGATATTTTAAGCGATCGCGTCTCAGACTTTGTCGGCAAAGAGACGTTTGACGAGTTTGCAAAGTTTGTCGACAAGCGCGTTCGGCTCGCGCTTCATTCGAAAACATTTGAGGACCGTGTTCGCGAGTTCATCGGCCGACGGCTGGATGAGCTTGTCCAAACCGAAACGCCGGTCGGCACGATGTTCACCGAGGATGCGATCGCGCTTTTAAAAGAGAAAGCCAACGAGCAGATCGCGCCCGTAACGCATCAACTGACCGAGATCGCGGCGGCCGAACGAACGCGCAACCAGATCGGCGCGTTGATCAAACGCGAGGTGCATACCTATTACGAAAATCTGCCGTTCTTCAAAAAGATATTTGTGTCGCGCGATAACCTGATCCGCGAGGTCGACGATCTTGTGAATGAAAGTCTTCCGCGCCGGATCGAGGAAACGCTTAAGGGAGATTTTTTTGCGCAGGAGGCAAAAGATTTTATCAGCAACGGCATCGACAACGCGCTCGCGCGGCCGCTGCCGGCGCTGATCGGCGCGGTCGATCCGGCCCAGCTCGACCGGTTGAAAGCGCAGATCGCCCGGTCGGCGCTCGCACTTATACAGGGCGAAGAGATGTTCCGGGGACTACACGATTATCTGGCCGAAACGTTTGAAAAGCTACGGCCGCACAGCATCGACGCGATCCTGAAAACGGTCCATCCGGAAACGGAAGAAAAGCTGAAGCAAATGCTGTCGCGCGGGCTGATCGAGATACTCTCGCGAGATGAGACTTCGCGGATCATAAACGAGATGATCGCGGCGCAGATCGACCGTTTGCTGTCGGCGCCTATCGGGCGTCTCGGCGATCAGATACCTGAAGAGAAAGTGCGTGAGGCAAGCCGCTCACTTACCGACGCGATAATCTCGGCCGTTCACGCCAAGCTGCCCGAGGCGATAGCCGAATTTGATGTCGGCGGCGTCGTCCGGGAAAAGATCCGCAACTATCCGGTCGAAAAGCTCGAAGCTCTTGTGCTTTCCGTTGCAAAGGAACACCTTCGGACGATCGAGGCCTTTGGCGCGCTCTTCGGCTTTATGATCGGCCTCGTCCAGGCAGTAATGTCCTACTGGGCGTTCTCACAACACTGACAGATTACGCGCTTCAGATCTCGATATCCTTTTCTTCGGCCACCAAAAAGAGCGGCGCTCCCCCGCTTGAAATCTCGATCGCATGTGCGACTGTCTCTTGACCGCCGGCCGACGAGGCAGCTTCCTGCAATGCCTCCGGAGACGGAAAATGCAACTCGGCGAGCCTGTAAAACGGCGGCTTACTACCATCAGCGGCCGAAAGCACTTTGGTTACGACAAATCTCGACATGCCTTTGATCTTTTCCGCTGCGAGTGGAAGATGTTCAGTCACATAGACATTTTCAAATTCTTCAACGTCGGTCGGATAGGGATATATGACATCGATCTTGACTGCAGGCATTTAATTTTTCTCCTAAGTGCGAAACAGCATGTCATAGGTTTCGAAGACACGCAAAAAGGCGGACACAACTGCCCGCCTTATGTGTAGGTATTAGCAATTATAGCTACCAATTAGCTACATTGTTTGCTGCGGGCGGCCGGATTGGATAAGGCGCTGACGCGAGGTGTTGCCCGGAACGGCGATGTGCGTTGCCGGGTCATACTCCTTGCCAACCGCAGCACTTCCCTGTGGTACCCATACCTCGACGCGCGTCGTCTGATAGCCGCTCGGGATATAGCGAACATAATATCCGTCCGGATGCAGCGACCAGCGGCCCGTCGGGATCTCCTTGCTGCCCGGCCCTTCCGGAGCCGCTCCGGAAAGCACGGCAACGCGCTCGAGATCGGAATAGCTTGCGCTCCCTGTCGCGAACATCTGTCGCATCTCGGCCTCGGCCCGCGCGGCCTCGCGCAGCGGAGCCGGCACACCGCCAAGCGCATTCGTCAACGCATTCCCCTGCAGGACATCGAGCGCATTACGATTCAGCCCTGCGAGTTGCCGCGGGGTCAATAGCTGCGAAGCGACCAGCTTTAGGCCATGAGACAGGTCTTCAAATTTTGCACGCGCGACTATCGCCCACAGCAGGAGCTGGACCTCATGCTGAGGGATCTGGGGATGGCTGACCGAATTCCGAACGACCGACATGACGGCGTCCTCGGCCGAGCCTTTGGGCGGCGCGTAAATGTAGCCGTCACCGCCGCCGGGCCCATGCGTTCCGGCATGCAGGCAATAGCTCTGATCGACGAGAATGTAATATCCGGGCCGCAGGACAAAGCCGCCGTTGGGAGTCCGCTGCAGCGTTGTCAATGGCCGCGTCGGGTCGCGGGGCGTGAACCTGTCTTTTGTCGGATCGCTCCAGACGGCGTCGGGCAGCGAAGTCGTGATCGGCGCCTTGCCATCAATGAGCGTGGCGACGTGGGTCTTTTTAAGGAGTTTGTCCCCGAGCCCGCCAAACTGCGCCGACGCCGAAGACGAAATTATGAGAAGGGCCGCAATAGAAAATGCCAGCCCAGATAGGCGAAAAAGGTGCTTCTGCATTTTAATTACTCCGTAAGGTCAGGATGTGTGCGGCCTAGAGGCAGACCGCAGTCGCAGCACGCCTATAATACGCCTGGGTAGACTGCTACGGCAACGAAAATCGACGCGAAGCTGTTTCCATCTCAGGTAATTCGTCCTGTTTTAGCATGCGGGTTTCGTTCGTGTGTTTTGGTGTGATTTCGTGGTTTCTCTTCAAAACCTTGGAAAACAGGAACCACGAATTCACACGAAATAACACGAACAGATCAAGAGTCTTAAACTCAGTCGTCATAAGCACGTCAAGCTGTACCACGAAAAAGCGGGCCCGAAAAAGGCCCGCTTGTATGTTTTGAATCGCCGATCCGGCCTTAGAATATGCCGACCGTGTTCGACATCATCAAACTCACCAGATCGGTGTCTCTTGCCGAGACAGAGTAGTTCTCCCGGCGGCCTGAGATGGCATCCCGATAACCCATCGAGTAGCCCTCGGCAAACACACGGCGATTTTCGCTGATGGTCTGCGAGTACGGGTCGTAGTATGGGTCGTCGTACGAGGAATACAGATCATCGAGATATTCCCGCCGATCGCGATCGCGCTGCTCATACTGCCCGTAGTAGTAGCCCTGCTCGTAACCTTGTGCAAGTACTTCCTTCAACAGGCTTGACGAGTATCCGCAGTAGCTTGGCGCATACAGATCGTCGACCGGGATCGTGTTGATGAACGGATCGTCATACGTCGAGTCGCTGTACGATTCGTCCGTATAGTAAGCCGGCGAAACATATTGGTCGGGATAGTATCCCGTGTCCTGCGAGTAGATATCCTGACCGTAGATGTCCGGCTGATAGCTATAGTAGGCATCGTACGGTTGGGCCCCGTAGTAATCGTTGCCGCT
>DASXPW010000330.1:0-7047 GCA_036493385.1 Pyrinomonadaceae bacterium | reverse complement strand
CAGCCGGAAGAGATCGCTCCGGCGTTCGTCTTTTTTGCCTCACATGTCGATTCGAGCTATATCACGGGCGAGGTGATGACGATCTTGGGTGGCGAGACGCGAGCTGGATAGACCTGAATCAACAAGTCAAGGAATCGTTCTTACGCCTTCAAATGGTTGTGAGAGGGCATCAATAATATCTCCGACCAAAAGATGAAGGTCTTTATATTTGTTGCTCAGAACGTTATCTTGTCGAGATTCGGTGCGGTCAGGAGCTCTTCAGCCAGCTCTAATAACTCGATTGCCTGCCCACGCTGAACACTCGGAAAATCATCGAGGAACTCGTCTAATGAAATGCCGGCTTCAAGGTGGTCAAAAAGGCTCTCGATAGGTACCCGAGTTCAGCGAAACACTGGCGTTCCGCCGAGGATATCAGGGTCGATATTTATAACGTCCGTTTGCATGGTTGCCATTATAACGTAATCCTCATTTCTCTAGTGCGTGATCACTGCCGCTGTCTTTGCCGTCTAATGTCCGTTGTGCTAATCTAACTGCTTTGTAAATCGGGCTATTTTCTTCCCTGTTTAAGGAGCAAAATTTAATAAATGGCTACTAATAACGACAGCGGACAGCAGGTCGGCAAGGTCGTACAGATCATCGGCCCCGTTGTCGACGTTGAGTTTAAGGATTATCTTCCACCGATATATCAGGCTTTAAGAATCACCAGCGAAGGTTTTGATGTCGAGCAAAAGATAGACGTCGTGGCCGAGGTCCAGCAACATCTTGGTGAGGGCCGCGTACGTGCCGTTTCCATGCTGCCGACCGATGGTATGGTCCGCGGCATGAGGGCGATCGACCAGGGCGGTCCGATCACTGTTCCGGTCGGTGAGCCGACGCTCGGTCGCGTAATGAACGTGATCGGCGATCCGGTGGATGAGCTTGGCCCGATCAAAGACGACACCCGTTACCCAATTCACCGTCACGCTCCTGATTTCGCCGAGCAAGCGACACAGCTCGAGATGTTCGAGACGGGCATTAAGGTCATTGACCTGATCCAGCCGTTTCTTCGCGGCGGTAAGATCGGCCTCTTTGGCGGTGCCGGTGTCGGCAAGACCGTGCTGATCATGGAGCTGATCAACAACGTCGCGAAGGGCCGCGAGGGTTACTCAGTGTTTGCCGGCGTCGGCGAGCGTACCCGCGAGGGTAACGACCTGCTTCGCGAAATGGTTGAGTCAAAGGTTATTACCTATGGCGATGCCTTTACACACAATTTTGAAGAAACCGGCAGCTTCGACCTAACAAAGGTCGACAAAGAGACGATAAAGAATTCAAAGGTGTCGCTCATCTACGGCCAGATGACCGAGCCGCCAGGGGCGCGTCTTCGAGTGGCGCTGTCGGGTCTGACTGTCGCCGAATATTTCCGCGATCAGGGCAATGACGTGTTGCTCTTTATCGATAACATTTTCCGGTTCACACAGGCCGGCTCCGAAGTGTCCGCACTTCTCGGGCGTATGCCTTCGGCCGTAGGTTACCAACCAAACCTCGCGACGGAAATGGGCGAGATGCAGGAACGCATCACGTCGACCAAGACTGGTGCGATCACGTCGATCCAGGCCGTTTACGTGCCCGCGGATGATTATACCGACCCGGCACCGGCGACGACGTTCGCGCATCTCGATGCGGTCACGGCCTTGTCGCGTCAAATCGTTGAGTTGGGTATTTATCCCGCGGTCGATCCGCTGTCCTCGAACTCGCGAATTCTCGATCCGCAGATCGTCGGCGACGAACACTACAACACCGCGCAGGAAGTCAAACGAATTCTTCAGCGTTACAAGGACCTGCAGGATATTATCGCGATCCTCGGTCTCGACGAGCTTTCCGAAGACGATAAGTTGACGGTCGCCCGTGCGCGAAAGATACAGCGTTTCTTCTCGCAGCCCTTTACGGTCGGTGAGCAGTTCACTGGTCTCAAGGGCGAGTACGTCAAGGTCGAAGATACGATCAAGGGCTTTCGCGAGATCCTCGAAGGCAAGTGTGACGATATGCCGGAACAGGCGTTTTACATGGTCGGCACACTCGACCAGGCCCGCGAGAAAGCACAGAAAATGGCTGCGGCCGCTTGAACGGAACGCGGACGCCCTCGTCCGCCGATGCCCGAACGGGCATCAATAAAACCTTTGGTACTCTAATTAAGAGCGGACGAGGGCGTCCGCGTTCCATATGCTCAAACTTGAAATAGTTACTCCCGAAAAGCGAATTGCAGACACCGAGGCCGATTCGGTTTCTGTTCCTACGGCCTCAGGCGAGGCAGGTATCTTGCCTAATCACGCGCCGCTGATCTCGGCATTAAAGCCCGGCGTGCTAACCTACTCAAATCGCTCGGGCACCGAGCGCATCGCGATCGGCGGCGGCTTTGTCGAAGTCAATAAAGATAGGGTCTCGGTGCTCGCGGATACGGCCGAGACAGCGGATGAGATCAATGCTGAGCAGGCGCGGTTTGAGCGTGATGCGGCCGAGAAGGCCATCGCCGAGGCTATTCAACGGCCGGTCGAGGAGACTGAAGACCTGCGTAATAGGCTCGAATCGGCAAACGCAAGATTGCAGCTTGCCTCGGGAAAATAGCTTCGCTCGAACCGCAAACTTGAGAACTTCGCCCGTTTGACCAAGGGCGGGTCTACCCGTCGTCAGCCGTCCTCGCCACGCAGACTCTTTATCCGCGTCACCTTTGATCATGAACCCGACACCCTTTAACCCAAGCGCCGTCGCCGGACCTCCCGAGTATCGCGAGTGTTTTCGGTGCAGCTTTCGCGGCGAAGTCGCTCAGACGTCGTGCCCGCGATGCGGCAAAAAGCTCTATACATCACGCAATATTCGCAATCGCGGCGTTGTGCAAATAATAACGGGACTGATCCTCGTCTTGATGATGGCCGGGCTTGGGATATTTATCGCTGTGTTGGCAAGTCAGCCGGCCGGCCGCGAGCTAGCGCAGCAAAAAATATTTCTCGCTGGTATTTTTGCCTTTTTTGGTATTATCGGCCTCTTTGGCCTAAACGGCATTGCAATGGGCACATGGCAGGCCGTTACCGGACGTCGGAACAAAATATTTATCTGGATCATGTTCGCGCTGCTTGCATTGATCTTGATCGGGTGTCTAGCGACCGTGTTTGTGGTGAAATAAAAGGGTCAGTACCGCCCGCAGTAGCAAGTGGGGTATTTCCCAAACTCAGAATGCCCCATCCGCTGCCGGGGATGGTACCGACTCATATCTCAATCTCGTCGATCTGGGCCTTTTGCAGTTTGCCTGAGTAGTCGACATAGATCGATTTCCACTCGCTGAAGGTATCGAGCACCTGTGTACCGGCTTCGCGGTGGCCGTTGCCGGTGGCTTTCGTTCCGCCGAAGGGCAGGTGCACCTCGGCGCCGATCGTTGCTGAGTTGACATAGCAGATGCCTGTGTAGAGGTCGTCCATTGCGTGAAAGGCATTGTTGACATCCGCCGTGTAGATCGCCGAGGAAAGGCCGTATCGAACGCCGTTGACGATCTCGATCGCCTCATCAAGCGTTCCGAATGGAACGATCGACGTCACGGGTCCGAAGATCTCTTCCTGCTCGACCCGCATGCCGGATTTGACGTCCGCAAATACGGTCGCCTCGATGAAATAGCCGCGCGAATATTCGCCCTTCGTCAACTGATTGCCGCCCCACATAAGTTTGGCCTTGTCCTCGCGCTGGCCGATGTCGATGTAGCTCATGATCTTGTCGACGGCATCCCGGTTAATGACGGGACCAACGTCGGTTTTGGGGTCGAGGCCGTTGCCGACGCGAAGAGTCTTCACCCGCTCGACAAACCTATCGACAAATTTCTTGTAAACTTTCTTATGAACTATTAATCGTGAGGACGCCGTACACCGCTGGCCGCTGGTGCCATACGCGCCCCAGACAGAACCCTCGACGGCGTTGTCGACATCGGCGTCGTCCATGATGATGATGGCGTTCTTGCCGCCCATCTCCAGGCTGACGATCTTGTTATCGCGGGCGCATTGCTCGGCGATAACGCGGCCTGTCTCGGTCGAGCCGGTAAAGGAGATCAAGCGCACGTCCGGATGTCCGACAAGCGCGGGGCCGACATCCGAGCCGTGACCGTTGATAAGATTGACGACGCCCTTCGGTATCCCGGCCTCTTCGCACGCCTTTACGAGATTGAGCGACGAGAGAGGAACATCTTCGCCGGACTTGAGAACAACGGTGTTGCCGCAGACGAGAGCCGGGATCAATTTCCATGACGGTATCGCCATTGGGAAATTGAACGGTGTTATCAGCCCGCATAAACCAACGGGCTGGCGTACACATGCCGCAAATTTATTGGGCATCTCGGCCGGCGTCGTAAAGCCATGCAGCCGTCGGCCTTCACCGGCCGCATAAAATGTGCAATCGATGGCCTCCTGCACGTCGCCGCCAGTCTCTTTCAAGACTTTGCCCATCTCGCGCGTCATCTCGGTGGAGTAACGGTCCTTGTTTTTGCGGAGTATGTCGCCTAAACGAAAAAGTATCTCTGCGCGCCTCGGCGCGGGCGTCTTCTTCCATCGTTTGGCGGCCGATTTGGCAGCCGCGACCGCTTGGTTCACATCGTCGGCAGTCGATAGAGGAAAGCGCCCAACGACGTCGTTTGAGTCGGCCGGATTGATGTTCTCGAACCACTCGCCGGATGATGATTTGGTCCATTCGCCGCCGATGTAGTTGAAATAGGTTTTAGTGGACGTGCGTTTAGCGCGTGCTTGCTGTGCTTTGGCCATATCTAGAATGATTGCAGGATTTTAAGCGTGACTCAAGCCGCGAAAAGTTAGTCGAGGAGAGTCTCGAATCTGCAGGATCACTCATAGAGCCCAAGCAAAACTTTTTCGGGCGTAAAAGGCGCGTCGAAGGCAAGTTCGGCGTTGGGCTTGAATGCTTTGACCGCGCTGCGAATTGCAAAATAGGCGCCGATGCCGTACATAAGCGGCGGCTCGCCTGTAGCTTTTGAGTTGAAAATCGCGAGGTTTTCTCTCTCAGTTTCGAGCGGGAGTATTGCTATCTCTTTTGGTACCGAATAGATATCGGGAACCTTGTAAGTCGAGAGCGCATTTGAACGCAGCTTGCCGTCCGCATCGTAAACGACCTCTTCCATCGTCATCCAGCCGAGGCCCTGGACGATACCGCCTTCGATCTGGCCGTAGTCGACCGACGTGTTCATTGACGAGCCGAAATCGTGACAGCATTTTACATAATCCACCTCGTACCGACCGCGCAGACAGTCGACGGTGACACCAACGATCGCAGTGCCGTAGACGTGATACGAGAAAGGATGTCCTTTGGCGGTTCCCCAATCAAAACTGATACCCGGCGTTGCGTAATGGGCGTGTTCGCTGAGGCTCACGCGCCGCAGATGAGCGTCGAGAACGAGCGTCTGCCAATCGACGCCCGTCCGGTCGCCGTTGCGATAAACATGACCATCTTTGAATGAGAGCTGTGAAACGGCTTCGGACTCGGCGAGATCCTTCGCGACGTCGAGCAGCCGGTCGCGGATAGTTTCGCACGCGATCTGTGTCGCTCGGCCGTTAAGATCGGCCGCGGCAGAGGCGGCGGTCGGAGAAGTATTAGCGATGCGCAGCGTGTTCGTCGTGTGCACGCGGACGCGCTCGATCGGCAGCGAAAAAACTTCCGCCGCAACCTGGGCGATCTTGGTGTTGACGCCCTGGCCCATCTCGACGGCGCCGGTCGAGACGGCAACGGAGCCGTCCGTATACACATGCACAAGCGAGCGAGCCTGGTTCATCGGCGTCTTTGTGAACGAGATGCCAAAACAAACGGGCATAACCGCAACGCCTTTCTTGAAATATTTCGAGTCGGAGTTGAAATCGTCCGCCTCTTTCATCAAGCGGCCGAATTGATATTTAACACCGGCTTGTTCCCAGGTCGTTATCGCATCGCTCTCGGCCCGCTGGCCGTACGGAAATTCATCGCCATCGGCGATAAGATTTCGCCGCTGTATTTCGGTGCGATCAACGCCTAGTTTTTCGGCAGCGTGCGTGATGGCCGATTCGATCACAAACATCCCCTGCGGCCCGCCAAAGCCGCGAAATGCCGTGTTTGGCGGCAGATTGGTGCGGCAGCAATAGGCCGTTGCCGTCACGTTCGGAATAAAATATGAGTTAGTGCAGTGAAAAAGCGTGCGTTCCAAAACCGCCGGTGACAGGTCGCACGACGCGCCCGCATTTTGGTAGAACGTGACCTCGTAAGCGACGATCTTAAGATCACCGTTGAGGCCGATCTTATAGTCAGCCGAGTACGGATGCCGCTTGCCGGTCATTCGCATGTCTTCCATTCGATGGAGAGCGTACTTGACCGGACGTTTTGTCACCTGGCATGCGACGGCGCAAACAGCGGCCCAGGCATTCGCCTGATCTTCCTTGCCGCCAAAACCGCCGCCAAGTCGCTGAACATCGACCTCGACCCGATGCATGGGCAAGCCAGTGACGCGACAAACGGCGCGCTGAACGGCTGTCGGCCCTTGCGTCGACGAATAAATTCTTATGCCGGTCTCTGTCGGCAGCGCGTATGCGCCTTGTGTCTCGATGTAGAGATGTTCCTGCCCGTTGATGTCAGCGCGGCCTTCAAAGACGTGGGCGCACTCGGTAAATGCATTTTCAGTCTCGCCGAGCTTGAATTTCTTTGCCGGAACAATGAGATCGCCGTTCGCGGCCGCGACGCGCGGATCAGTGACCGGCTCAAGCGGTTCGATCTCGACCGTAATTTTCTTCGCGGCTTTGCGGGCAAGCTCCTCGCTCGTAGCAACAACGATAGCGATCGGCTGTCCCTGAAAATGAACCTCGCCATCGGCCAAGAGCGGTTCGTCGGGCATAACGCCGCCGATCTGATTCACGCCCATCAGATCTTTCACCGTGATGACTCGTACGACGCCCTCGCTGATTTCAGCGGCTCCGGTGTTGACGCTATTTAGCTTTCCATGAGCGACCGGGGAATCAAACACACATGCAAACAGCGTCGCCTCGACGAGCGCAATGTCGTCGA
>DASXPW010000329.1:0-5517 GCA_036493385.1 Pyrinomonadaceae bacterium | reverse complement strand
ATCTGCAGATAGCTCCGTTTGAATCGGACGCGAGCCCGAGCAGGCCGATACTGTTTAAAATAAAAAATAGCTGACCGCTGTGAGCTGACAGCTATTGCTTAATTGTTTATCGATCTAGCTTTTGCGATTTGGCACGTATTCCCAGTGCCAGGGCTCGAAATAATAGTTGTAGAAACCAAATTTCGACGCGTTCTTAACGAGCCATTTATAGGCGGGTGTCTGGACCTGGATCAATCGGTTTGGGTCTTTGGTCGTTACGGGTTCGCCGCCCACATAAAGGTCGAGGGCCTGTCCGGTGTTATGAGCGCTGTGCATCGCAAGTGCACCGCGGCCCGAACCAGGCGATCTTGCCCGCAACTGATCCTGATAGTCCTGCGAACGAAATGCCGACACGATCTTGAAGAATTTTTCGTCCGAGGCCAGCGAGCCGTCACGTGTAAACCTGACCTGTCCGGCCAGATCTTTTGCCGCCGCGGCCAACATCCGTTTGTATGCGACATAGGTCTCGCGTTCGACGCGGAGCAAGTCGGGCGAGCGTGTCGGGTCGTAAAAATCGCTGATCGGTGCGGTGATCAATTTGTCGTCGCCGGCAAAATCGCTGCGCCCGAGACGCTGCGACTGCCACGAGCCACGCAATGCCTCGAGCGTCGACTCGTCGAGAATACCGTTGCCGGTCATGTTGTGCGCCGATTGCCACTTTGACAGCGCGAAGGCGAAATCCGCTGTCCCGCCCGCTGAATTTGTGCCGATCGTCTGCGCGATCAGAGGTTCATAGATCAGCCAACCCGTCTGTGTCTTGCCGCTGAATGTCCAACTAAGCGTGTTCTCAAGCTGCGAATTCTCAGTGGCCGCGCCCGCAAATCGCGCCGCTGCCGTAACCGTTGCGCTGGTCGGGACAACCCGCATGGGACGGCTATCGCCGGTCTTTGCGATGATCGACTGCGCGTGAACGAATCGATGTCCGGGAACGATCAAAAAGACGATCCCAACAAACAGCGCGGCGGGCACTGCATGAAAAATGATAAAGCGTTTTTTCATAGGGCCAGCGGTTATGATGACGGTCCGGTGAGAGCGGTTCGCCCGAAAAGCCGTGTCTATTTTACCGCATTTTCGAGTGCTTTTTTCAGGTCGGGAAAATTAAATTTAAATCCGGCCTCGTCGAGACGTTTCGGGGCAACCCGCGTGCTGTCGAGCAGCAGTGTATCGCCCATCTCGCCAAACGCGAGATGAACGGCAAACTCGGGCACCGGTATAAACGTAGGTCGATAAAGGACTTCGCCCATCGTTTTGGTAAACTCCTCATTCGTGACGGGGTTTGGGCTGACCGAATTGACCGCTCCGCGGATCGCTTCGTTCTCCAACACGAATTTGATCACCGCAACGTGGTCGTCAAGCGAGATCCAGCTCATCCATTGTTTGCCGCTGCCGATGACGCCGCCAAGCCCAAATTTGAACGGCGTTAACATCGTCCCGAGCGCTCCGCCGTCTTTTGAGAGGACGATGCCCGCGCGGAGTAAGACTGTTCGAATTCCTGCGTCTTCGGCGCGGCGAGCTTCGGCCTCCCATTCGCGGCAAACCTCGGGCAAAAATCCCTTGCCCGGCGGACTCGTTTCGGTCATCACTTCGTCGCTGCGGTCGCCATAGAAACCGATCGCCGACGACGACGCGAACACACGCGGACGCTGCTTCAAATTTGAGATCGAATCGACGACGTTTCGCGTGCCAAGTATGCGGCTGTCGCGGATCGCTTTCTTCTTTTCGTCCGTCCAGCGCAGCCCGTTCAGGTTTTCACCCGCCAGATGGATGACAGCATCAACGCCCTCTAACTTTTCCGGCGCGGCAAAACCATCATTAATGTCCCATTGAACGTATGACTCGTTCTTCGGCGGCTTTCGCGACGCAAGCAGCAGCTCGTGTCCGGCGTCGCGGAGCATCTTTTGCAGCGGTGTGCCGATCAGCCCGGTTGCGCCTGTGATGAGGACCTTCATATCTTTATCATGCCGCTAATTTGGTCAATTGCGCCGAAAAGATTCAGCCGATCAGCGCGATCGTTCTTTATCCGCGGCAAAAATTCTACTGTCCTCGCAGATCGCGAGCGGATGCAGCTCGATGCCCGCGGTGTGTCGGCTTGTACCAGCGTACCAGTGTACCAGTAGAAAGCGATAAAGCTCCTCTCATTGTTTGTGAACGGTGCCGAAGCAGGGATGGTAAATTTGCTCTTAACCTGTCGCGTCCGTGCGCACATCCATCCGCCGCATTTACGTTTTCACAGCTTCGGCGGTAAAATCGCTCCGGTCTTTTAATTTCACTTTCAAGGAGAAATATGTTCCGCCTTTGTTTTTGCGCTGGGTTAGTGGTTTTCGCGTTCGTGTTCACGGCCGCCGCACAAGAGATCCCTTTTAAGATCGAGAAAGGTTATCTGCTAATCGACGGCAAGGCGAAAGGGGACCTTCCATTCGAAGCGGCAGTGTCGACCGGGAGCCCTTATTCGTATTACAACGAGGCGTCTATGAAAAAGCTGCGGCTGACCGAAAGCAGCTCCAGCGATATACCCGGAACGGTCTTTACCAAGGACAATGCAATGACCCTGGTCTACGCGACGCTGGCCGTTGCCGACCAGAAGCCGACCGAGATCAGAACGCTGGCGCGGCGAGAGGCCTTTGACGCGATATCGAAAGCCCTCGGGCGCAAGATCGATTTTATTCTCGGTGCCGATTATTTCGACGGCCTGATAATTCAATTCGACTTCAAAACGCACGTCGTCCGCATTCTGGACAAACCGGCGTTTGAGTACAAGCCGGGGACTTTCGCTTCGCAAGACGGCGGTGTCAGGTTCGTTTCCAGAATGACCGGAAATACGCAATCGATGTTCGGCAATATGCTGACGCTGCCCGTATCAGACGATGTCACGCTTAACGGAAGCAGGTCACCGTCGCTCTTGAACACCGGCGTCGTCATGCCCGTGATAGCCCGGCCAAGCGCGGCAAAAGATGTCGCGAAAGGCTCGTCCGGCCAGACCACCGTCAAAGTGGCGCTCGGCAGCTATGAAATGGCCGGCGTCCCGATCAGGCTCGATGACGTCAAGGACGAATATGACAGGTCGTACAGCTCCATCCTCGGCCTCGGCCTGATGCAAAACTTTACCATCACACTCGACTGGAAAAATAAATGGATCGTCCTTGAAAAATGATCTTTAGCATTTCGCAGTTCTTCTATGTGTAGTTTTCGTGTGAAACCGACGTGATGTTTGGCCGCTTTGCCGGCCTATTTGCGGAAAAGCTGTGCTTTTCCGATGATCTGACCAAAACTTTTGCGGCTATGCCGCCGGTTCCCAAAGTGTTCCAGATCTCAAGAGACACTCCAGACGCCAACACCCGCGCACTTGCGCTCCTAAGAATCGCCGTCGGCTTGCTGTTTCTGATCTTCGCCCAGTACAAGATCCTCGGGACGGAGTTCACGCTCGGGGGCGGGATCTTGCGGAAGGCCGCAATCGTCATCCTCAGGTTCCTTGTGATCGAATGGCGGTAATGGAGCCAGTCCGTCGTTTTCTGTTACGTTATAAGAGTCTTTCATCTGCCGATCTCCTCCGCCACTTCGCCAACGCCTTTCCCAATATGAGCGGCGAAACGATCAAAAGCGTAGCGGGAAAAGCCACGTTCGCGCAAGTCGTTGAATTATTGGACTCATACTCAAGTGATTTACAATGCTGTCTCGCGGATCGAGCGTTGTCCGCCTTCGTTTTCCCACCGATCGGTTGCCCTTTCTTCCTCGCTCATACCATTTTTCAACCATCTTGACGGGTTGTCCATCACCAGTATCTATCAAAGCCGAGGCGTTGTCGGTGCGGCGCCACACATACAGAGACGGCCGCGCGGTTGAATCAAGTAAGACTTCTGACCGTGACAAAAACTTTTCGATTCGTGCGTTAACGCACACACGAGGAATGTTTGGAGCTTGTAGACGAAAGACGGCGACGGAAGAGTGATCGAGTGCGGTGGTTTGACGCTCCTCCACAACCGCGCTTCCGCCAGCGCTGCCGACGTTACACGCCATCCAAGAGTTGAGTGCTTCTGCACTTTCAGTTGTTAGATTAACAAAACGTCGTGTTCGAAAGGGCGATAAGCACTAAGCGGCAAGCGATCCGCGACCTATTCGCTCGGCTTGCACTTTCGGGTCGATGCCGTGTCGGCGATCTTTCGCGCCTTGGCGTTTTGGTCTTTTGATCCAAATACGCGGTCGACGACACAGGCAGACGTCCGCGTGAGCTTTGAGACGACCAAAGCCGAATCGGTCGGTTTGCCGTCGGGCGTGCTCATATTGAAACGAACGATCAATGCGACCGGGGCAGAGCCGCGCATTCGCCATTCGGCCCGTTTGTCGAGGAAGCTGTACGACGCCGGATTTATGCTCACGTCGAAACTCTTTCCGCCGGGCGTCCTCACCGACATGTACTCATGTTCTTCGCCGCTGAAAATGTCGAGCTGATAACCCGCCGTTCCCTGGCAGCGGCGATGCAAAATAACACCCTCATCGGCTTTGGTCAGCTTGATCTTGCGGCAGCTCTTTTCGGCGATGCTGGTATAGCGGCTGGTGAACTGGGCATTTGCAGACAAGGCAAATACGAACAGGAACAAATGGACGACTGCTACGAGCAGAATTTTGCTGCGGGTCATAGTTATCTCCTTTGAATGATTTGCCGTACTGTACGACCGATCAAACGCGCAGGTCAAGCACGAAGGACGTGGGACGAGCGCCCGCAGTTGACAGCCAGATGGTTGTCGCCGATAGGCTCCATCGGTCGGTCGACCCCCGTAGTATACTTATTCGCTATCAAATAAATAATTTCGAGGAGGAAGCGGAATGGTTACATTAGCGGATGCCCGGCGCGTGATCGCGGCGGCGGAGGCAAAGGCGGCTGAGATCGGGCAGCCGATGAATATTGCTGTGGTGGACGGCGGCGGAAATCTTGTTTCGCATGTCCGAATGGACGGAGCGTGGATAGGCAGCATAGATATCTCGATCAACAAGGCGTTTACCTCGAGGGCCTTTGATATAACGACGAAGGACCTGGCCGACAACAGCCAATCGGGCGACCAGTTCTTCGGGATCCATGTCTCAAACCACGGACGCATCATGATCTTTGCCGGCGGCATCCCGTTAAAGCGTGACGGCAAGGTCGTCGGCGCCATAGGCATCAGCGGCGGCTCAGGCGAGCAGGATCATTCTGTCGCCGAGGCCGGTGCCGGAGCGTTTTGAAGAGTGGAACGTGGACAGTGGATAGTGAGGACACCTTCTCTTTGAAGATCATCGAAACGAGACATAGAAGGCATTGTTGCCCGAGCGCAGGTCCTTTCCGTAGGAAAAGGCGACGCTTTGTCCGAGCACTCTGACTTTGGCTTGAGCGCCGAGATCCCAGAGCCATTTCCGCGAGCCAAGGCCAGTGGAAGAGTCAGTGATCTTGCCGATGTCCAACAGCGGTCCCAACTTAAGATTGAGAAACGAGCTGCTAAAGACGTT
>DASXPW010000328.1:0-4197 GCA_036493385.1 Pyrinomonadaceae bacterium | reverse complement strand
TTATGGAGCCAAGTTTAGCGAGCTATCTCGCATTATCAGGAATACTTTTTACGATCGGCGCGGCGGGCGTTATCTTTAAGCGCAACGCGATCGGGATGTTTATGTGCATTGAGCTGATGCTCAATGCCGTCAACCTGACCTTTGTCGCCTTTTCGCGATATTACGCCGATGTAACGGGACAGCTTTTCGTTTTTATGGTGATGAGCGTCGCCGCCGCGGAAGCCGCGGTCGGCCTCGGCATAATCATCGCGTTTTTCCGAAATCGTGTCTCGGTGGACGTCGACGATGCGAGTATTTTAAGGAATTAACGTTGTGAGATACAGCATTCGAAGATCGGTTTTTCTGCCGTCGATGGCGCTGCTTTTGCTTGCTGGGTACGGGTCCGCGCAGACAATGAAGGCCGGGACCAAATATTGTGTTGAAAAATTTGGCCAACGCGAATTCGATCTCATCCTGAAAGACATATCCGACGATTCTAAAAAGAAATTGACGGCCGATGCCGAGCTGAGGAAAAAACAAGTTGATAGTCTCAAACAGTTATTTGCCTTTGCGTGCGAGGCCGAAAAACGCGGCTTGGCAAATGACGAAACGAATGCGGCTGAGCTCGAAAATATACGTTCACAGATCACCGCGGTGAGTTACGATAAGCTCGCCAATAAGACGCCAGGCGCATCGCCGTTCAGCAACATTACGGATTCGCAGATCGTCGAGTTTTATAAGATACCGGCAAATGTGGTCGCCTTTGACCAATTTCTAAAGTCTAAGACGGACTTGCTCCATCGCGGCGACCCGCGCTCGATCGATCGTCCGCTAACAGATGACGATCGAGCCGCGGCCAAAGACTTTTTTGTTCGAATAAAGATCTCGGAATCCGCAAGTGAACAAAAAAAAGCGAGCTTAGGACCCGATTTCGCAGCCCTGACGCGGCTTCAGAGCATGCTGCAGCAAGCGCAGTTTCTCGCCGGCACTCTGTCGGACAAAATGGCCGCTGAGATGTCGGCCAGTGATTCTGAGGTCACCGATTATATACGATCGCGCCCGGAATTCGACGTCTCTGGCAAAAAAGCGCTCGCGGCCGAGGTTTTAGCAAAGGCAAAGGCGGGCGAGGACTTTGCAGCGTTAGCAAACAAATATTCTGAAGATCCGGGCAACGCCGGACCAACAGGTGAAAAAAATGGCGGTTTATACAAGGCCGTTCGCAAAGGGACGATGGTCGCGCCATTCGAAAACGCTGCTCTTTCATTGCAGCCCGGCGCGGTTTACCCCGATCTGGTTGAGTCTGACTTTGGCTTTCACATCATCAAGCTCGAGAGTAAGGTCGGGGACGCCGGCGATCTAAAATATGACGTTCGACATATTTTGATCTCGACCATGATGAAAGATCCGACCGATCCGAATGCGAGAGAGATGCCGATCAAGGATTTTGTTCGCGCGAAGATCGAGGACGAAAAGGGATCGACGACGATCGCCAAGATAGTCGCGGAAAACCCTGTCGCGATCGGCGATTTTGTAGTTTCGAAGGCGACGACAGCGAAAAACACGGCGGCGAGACCCGCGACCAGAAAACCGGGCGTTAGGAAACCGGCTGTTCGGAAACGGCATTGAGCGAAGCTGCTGCCTGCTAATTAATGATTGAAAATGATCTATTAAGTGTGATCATCTTCGCGCCGCTTGCTGGTGCCGTGATCAACTGGCTCATCGGCCGCAAGCTGCGCAACGAGATGTTCAGCGGCGTTGTTGCCTGCGGGACGATCGGCATCTCAACCATCGTCGCGTTTTACATCGCGTTTGCGGCAAACGGCGGAGCATTGTTCATCGACAAGCCGATCCTCGATCACCTTTGGACATGGATAAAGGTCGGTAACTTCCGCGCGGATTTTGGCTTGGGCATGGACCGACTGTCCGGCGTCTACGCGTGTTTTGTCACGTTCGTTGGACTCTTTATACACATCTTTGCGACCGGTTACATGCGCGGCGACAAAGGCTTTTATCGGTTTTTCGCCTACATGAACCTGTTCATGTTCTCGATGCTGACGCTGATCCTCGCGGATAATTTTCTGCTGATGTTCGTCGGCTGGGAAGGCGTCGGACTTTGCTCGTATCTCCTGATTGGTTATTACCTCAAACGCGACGAGGCTAGCCGCGCGGCAAAGAAAGCTTTCGTCATGAACCGCATCGGTGACTGGGGCGTGCTGATCGGCATTTTTCTAATTTTTACGCTCACCGGCTCGATCTCGTTTTACGACAAATCGGTTGACGGCGCGCAGGTTCAAAGCGTCTTCACCTGGATACAGCAAAACATTGCTTCACCGGAGCCGTTCACACTATCAGCGATATTCGCCGGCGGCATTACATCGGTCGCCGTACTTCTTTTTATCGGTGCAACAGGCAAATCTGCACAGATCCCGCTATTCACATGGCTGCCCGACGCCATGGCCGGCCCTACGCCGGTTTCCGCGCTGATCCACGCCGCGACGATGGTCACCGCGGGCGTCTACATGGTCGTCCGCTGCAACGCGATCTTTCAAAACGCACCGACCGCGATGTTCATTGTCGCGCTGATCGGATGTGGGACGGCGCTCTTTGCGGCGTCGATCGGACTTGCCCAAAACGACATTAAGAAGGTACTCGCTTACTCGACGATTTCGCAGCTTGGATATATGTTCCTTGCCTGCGGTGTCGGAGCATTTATTGCCGCGATCTTTCACGTCATGACGCACGCCTTTTTCAAGGCGCTGCTGTTCCTTGGTTCAGGCTCGGTCATAAATGGCATGCACCACGAGCAAGACATGCGGCGAATGGGAAATCTGCGAAAGTACCTGCCCATCACCTTCATCACAATGACGATGGGATGGCTTGCCATCTGCGGCATCCCGATCTGGGCGGGATTCTTTTCAAAGGACGAGATCCTTTTTAAGACATACTCGGCCTCCGGACCGCTCGGTAACTGGGCATATGTCCTCTGGGTCGTCGGTTTGGCCACGGCAGTTCTGACCGCCATTTATATGACGCGGCTGATGGTCATGACCTTTTTTGGTGAAGAACGATTTCACCTGGCCCTGCCCGAAGAAGCACACGCCGGCGAGGCTGAGTCAGAACCGCCAGCTCCCCTCTTGCCCGAGGAGGGGTGGCCGAAGACCGGTGTGGTGGGAGCAGCGGGCGGTCAGATCGTTCACCATCAGGCAGACTGGCCGCCCCCTGACGGAGGCGGTTCTGACGCGGCGCACGATGACGACGATGACGAAGCTCATCATGCACTTCCGGCCGACTTTCACCCGCATGAATCGCCATTGACTATGACGATCCCGCTGATCGTTCTCGCGATCTTGTCGACCGTTGGCGGTCTTGTCGGTATCCCATATGCGGTCAGCTCGATCTTTGGCGCCGGCGATGTGAATGTTTTTGAGCGCACGCTGGAACCGGTGATCGTATCAGTCGGGTACGGAGCGCAACATAGTGTACCCGCTTTGGTCGCACCCGGCGAACGTCCCGAAGCAACGGCTGCAGAACCCGTAGCGACCGAACACGCGACCGCGGAACATGCCTCGACCTCTGAGATCTCGACCGAACGGATGCTTGCGGTCTTATCGGTGCTCTTGGCTTTAGCGGGTATCGCGATCGGCTGGTTTGTCTTCAACCCGAAACCGCTCACAAAGCTGCCGCGGATACTGGTAGACAAATGGCGCATCGACGAGCTTTATAACGGCTATATAGTCGATCCGTTGACGGACCTTTCTCGGGAAGGCTTTTGGAAGGGCTTCGATCTCGGCTTTATTGACGGCATCGTCAACGGAACCGGTTATTTTGTCATTGCGCTTGGCTCGGTTTTCAGGCGAGTGCAGGTCGGTTTTATACGCAGCTATGCGGCGATCATCCTGCTCGGCGCGCTTGTTGTGGTCGGATATTTTATTTACTTTGGCTTTAAATTGATCAGTTAGTTTGCGGTGCGGCATTAGCCCGTGTATCAACCTACCTGAAAAACAAGCTAAAGCTTGCACTCTGAACGAGTTTTTATGGATTTTCTTAACGAAAACCTTTTAACGATCCTGATACTGCTGCCGGTGATGGGTGCTGTTGCGCTCATCGCTCATCAGATGTTTTGGAAGCAGGAGTCGCAGCTCAAATGGGTCGCTCTCGTTATCACGCTTCTGGATTTCCTGATCTCGCTCGGCTTGCTGGCACATGTTCCCCAATCGC
>DASXPW010000327.1:0-3007 GCA_036493385.1 Pyrinomonadaceae bacterium | reverse complement strand
CGAGATCGGTAACGGTACGATCGAAGGCGGAAAGGTCACGGGTAATTCGTTTACGGCGACCTTGCACGCCGATGTACAGGGCCAGCCGATGGATTTTACGATGTCGGGCACGGTTGACGGCGACAAGATAACGGGAACCTTCGAGAATGCACAGCTTGGGTCGATTCCCTTTACAGCGGCGCGCAACAAGTAGTCCGCGTCACCGATGAGATTTCGTCTAGGCCCGGCGCAGATGTGTCGGGTCTTTTGTGTGTCCTGGTTTCATACGTTAGTGTCATGAAAAAGATGAGAAACTGCGGCGTTACTATTCAAAACAAAGAATTTACGCAAGCACTAAAACGGCACGGCTATTGCAAATGTCTACACGATAGCGAAAGCTAAATTTATCGATCTAAGGGAGAAAATTTATGGTTGATCAAGGCACACGACGCCAAGAAGATAAAGGTTTGGTTACTGGACTCTTTCGTGACCGCGAAAGCACGGAACGCGCGTATCAGACGCTTAGGGACCGCGGCTACACTGACAAAGACATCAACGTGATGATGTCCGACGCGACGCGGGATAAATACTATTCGGCGGGCAGCCCAGTTGTTGAGGAGGACAGCAAAGCGCTCGAGGGCATGGGCACCGGCGGAGCTATTGGCGGCGCGCTTGGAGCTATCATCGGCGGCATTGCGGCGATCGGCACTAATCTTGTTATGCCGGGGATCGGCCTTATCGTTTGGGGACCGATCGCGGCTGCGTTTGCCGGCGCCGGAGCAGGCGGTCTGACCGGCGGCATTATCGGCGCTCTGATCGGTTGGGGCATTCCAGAGGAACACGCGAAGTACTACGAAGAAGGCATTCGCAATGGCGGCACCGTCCTCGGCGTCACGCCGCGGAATGACGATGACGCCGCGTATATCGAAAACGAGTGGCGAAATACCTATCACGGCGATCACGTTTACCGTTAAACCTCGCCAATGACAAAAATAGCTGATAGCTCATAGGTGTCAGCTATTTTTTTATCTCTTGCTTCGCGGCTGTTTCGCGTCGGTCAAAATAACGAAGTCACCGAGGCCCTTGTGTTTTGCCGGGTCGAATCTCTGGAAATCATCTTCGTAAAGCATCGTCACGACGATCGCCTTTGTCTTTGGGCGATAGTGCATCAATTGCTCAAATGTTCCGAGACGGTTTTCCGAGTGAAATGAACCGTTGAGCTGCACGATCAGCGCCCCTTTATTTTTATTTAGATAGTTCGCGACTGAGTTTCCCATGGTTGCGTCCCAGAGGTCCTGGGAGTAGATGAGATTCGCGCTGCCGGTCATTGCGGCCGGGTCGCCGGTGTTGCCGCTCATTAATGCCGCGAATTTCGCACGATATGTTGCGCTTGGTTCGGGATATGGAAGCGGAGCGAGCCACGCCTTTGCCTGCGGCGATAATGCCTTCAAAGAATCGCGGCCATTGCGCGAGACCATATTTACATAACGCCGCGGAGCGTTTGCGGCAACAACATCGAGATGTTTTTCCTTTGCAAGCTCGACCAGCGGACGATAGTCGGTCTTGTAATTTGGCCACGGCCGCGACGAGAGCAGAAAGTGCGGCTCGCTGATCAGGCCCTGAAGATATTCGTCAACGACGACTTGCACGTCGCGTTCAAACATCTCCATAGAAAGAGCGACACGTCGGTGGGTAGAATATTTTTCAACGGCGCGCCGAAACAGCTCCGCCTCGATCGCATGTCCCACCGCGTCGTCATGCTGCTCTCCGAGAAAAACGGCATCGTTTGCGGCCATCGCTTTGACAATGTCGTCCAACGTCGCCGGATTTCCCTCGCCGTCATAAACGCGGTACATCGAGTCCGACAGTGTGATCTGAGCGTTGGCTGCAATGACAAATAGAAAAAAGATGGCAAAGGTTGCTAAATTCTTCATTTTTTAAGAAGCGGGGGTAAATCACCCTTCCTGACTGGGTTGTTTTGAGTCGAACATAAATGGCAAAAGGCAACCCTAAAAGACGCAGTCAGGAAGGGTTGTTTACGCCCGCTTGACTTAGCCGGTGACCAACATTGCCGCCAACAGAGGCAGAGTCAGCTCGTGATGTCCGGTTATTGCAAATCCCTTTCCGGCACCGTCGGCAGTCGGCCGTTTAACGACGTTTGTCGAAGGCCTGTAGCCCTGGACGAAATCGAAATTTGCGGTGGTAATGTTGCGCAGCTCGTGGCCGAGATTTCGCACGACAGTAACTGCCTTGAGAAATATCTCTGGCAGAATGACCGCTGAGCCGTAATTGATATAAACCCCGCCGCCATTCATCTCACGAACAAGCGAGCAGATCAGACCAAAGTCTCTGTGCGTCGTGTCACCTAAAGCCGCCCCGTCGCACGAGGGGTGAAAATGTCCAATGTCAGCTCCGATCGCGAGATGCGCCGTGAACGGCAGCCGCCGCATGTACGCCGCGTACAGCAAAGATCTATCTGCGTTGGCCGGGTTGAGCCGCGTTAGCTCTCGCCCCATCGCCTCGCCAAGACCGATGCCATCGTCTCGTCCCGCACACGCCGCCGCGTTCAAGATCTCTCCGGTCTCGCGCGCCGCGCCAAAATCACCGCTTCCCAATGTGGCATCGACGTCCTCGCTCGTCGAACCGACCAGCGCGATCTCGGTATCGTGCACCAACACTGAGCCGTTTGCCGCAATGGCCGTCACAAACCCGCGGTCCATCAGGTCGATGATCAGTGGCGCAAGACCCGTCTTTACCACATGCCCGCCAACGCCCCAGATGATCGGCTTTTTCAGATCGCGCGCGCGTCGGATCCGTGACGAAAGCTCACGCATCGACTGCACTGCCAAAATATTCGGCAGCTTATCTAAAAATCCGGCAAGCGTTTCGTTCTCTACAACCGGCCGCGCAAAATCCTCGACCGTGACCTTGCTCGGTCTTGACGCCAGCTCGTATGTTCGAATTTCTGTGAGGTCAATGGGCTCGAGGTTTTCGTAAACGGACATTCGAGGATGACTTTACAACAAGA
>DASXPW010000326.1:0-2047 GCA_036493385.1 Pyrinomonadaceae bacterium | reverse complement strand
TCGTTGTCCAGGCTCAGCTCGTCACTGTCACGAGAGACGATGAATTTCGAGCCGGTGCCGTTTACCGCCGCGATATTAATATTGCCGTCGTACTGATAAAGGAGTTCTTCCTTACCGCTCGCGACGTCCATTGCATAAACGTCAAAGTAGATGGGCTCGCGTTTATTCGAGGCGTAATAGATCGTGTTTCCGTCGTCGGACACGCCGGCAAAGTTGTGACGCACTTTTGGCTCGCTGGTCAGCTCGCGCACACCTGAGCCGTCCGGCTTCATCCAAAAGAATTGCGTATTCTCATCGCCGCCCTTCGCCTTTCCAAAAATGATCCCGTTACCGTCCGACAACCACCGCACAAAGCCGACATTGTCGTCGTAACTGGTCAATTGGCGCGGCTTTCCGTTTGGCAGATCGACCGCCCAGACCTGCGCGGTCCCGCTTACATTGGTCAGATAAGCGAGATGACGGCCGTCAGGAGAAAAGGTGGGCGAATTTGCTGACTTTATATTCAGATATTGCTGGATCGTGTAGCTTTGGCCCGGCACAAGCGTCGCGAGCGACAGCAAGACTGCGGTGAAAAGGATAGCTTTCATTGAAAACCTCATCGGGAAGAGAGTCGATCGATCGAGGCGATTATATATCAGTTTGCGGGGCCGAGCGCACGAACGTGGCCGCTGCAGAAAGGGCAGTCGATCTCGTCGAGATGGCCGCGATAGGTGATGGCCCCGCCGCAGTGAGGACAGATGTCGGGAAAGCGAAATTCGGTCGACACGACGACTATCGAGACAGGTTTCCGGCCAAACTTGACCAGCGCATTGTTGACATCGGCGAGAAATGCGTCCGCCTCCGCCGTATATCCTGCTTCGCGGAGGTCGTCGATCAGATCTTTGAGGGTTTTCAGGTTTTCACCGTCGTCGTCACCGTCGTCGGTAAGCCAGTCGCCGAGAAGATAACCTTGAAGTGCGCGCCGAGCTTCGTTCAGCGCCTCTTCGCGGTTACCGGCCTTGATCCAGTTCTTGAACGAATCGATGCAGTCGTCGGCAAAAATAAGCTCGTTGTCGGGCAGGTCGAGTTTGGCGCGATCGGCGTAAACTTGCGCCGCCTCGGCGTATTTATGATCGTATTCAAGGTCGATCGCTTTTGTCTGCGCTTTGCCCGCTCGATGTCGGCGAAAAAACTTGCCTAATATTCCCATTGTCCGAATATTGATCGCTCTTAGCTAGTGTGGTCTATTATTATCCGCCAGCCGTCGCGAAATCGGCGAAACGTGAGCGTAAATTTGCCGTGTGGGTTGTCCTTGTCGCGGGCCAGCGCCCAACTTCCGAGAACGACGGCGGCATCGCTGGCGAGGACCTTGATCTCAAGATCTGAAAACATAAGCGTTCCCATTTTCGCGCGTGAGTCGTATGACTTTTTGTAGTGCTCAAGCGTCGGCTGCCAGCCGCGCGTGACATTGTCGCCCGATACAAAAACGAGATCGGCGGAGTTCCAATAGCCCCGCATGAAACCGTCGATATCGCCGCGGTTCCAGGCCGCGACCTGGTCATTCATTACGCGTCGGATGTCGGACTCGATGTGGCGGCGCTGGGCAGCGGTTTGAGACATAGCGGTTACGACAGCCGCCAGCATACAAGCAATGATGAAGATCACTCTCATCCGGAAGAGTGGCGGACGGCCGTTAAGAGCGTCCGCCGCAAATTAGTCTACGAAATGACTATTTGTTCGTTTGTGCAGCATCAGCCTTTTGCTTGTCGGTCAGAGCGATGCCCATTTTGTCCAGGGTAACCTGATTCAACGTCCCGGTAACGGAAAGGGTGTTTGCCTCTTGATATTTCTTTAAACCGGCTCGGGTCGCGTCGTCGAGCTTTCCGGTCTCGTCGCCGCTATAGAACGATTTCGATTTCATCAGCTTTTGCGCGGCCTTGACCTGATCGGTCGTGGCGCGAAAGATGGTCTTGCTTGACGACTTGCTCGTCGGTTTCGACGGTGTCGTGTCAGAGGCCGGCGTTGCAAAGGAATTTGGCGAAACGGGCATCGCCTTTTGGGTGTCTGT
>DASXPW010000325.1:0-5259 GCA_036493385.1 Pyrinomonadaceae bacterium | reverse complement strand
TTCCCGAACACGATTCCGAAGTCCTTACCGAGCAGGAAACAAAGCTCGAGAAGCCTAAGCTCTTTAAAGTACTACTGCACAACGACGATTTTACGACAATGGATTTTGTCGTTTTTGTTCTTCAGTACGTATTCAAGAGATCGGATGCCGACGCGATAACGATCATGCTTAAGGTACATAAAGAAGGCATCGGCATCGCCGGCATCTACCCGTATGAAGTGGCCAAAACCAAGGCTGAAAAGACGATGAACCTCGCCAAAGCTCGGGAGTTTCCGCTGCTGTGTACGGTCGAGGCTGAGTAACGCCGGCTAGTCTCAAATTATGATATTATAAGCTTAGGTTTACGAAGATGAGACGCTTTGCTCAGATAATTATTAGCACCGAGGGACTTTGCTCGACCTGAGCCGAAGCGATATCGATTTGCTCCGCACGAGTCCCAAGCTGAACAAAAGGCTTGGGGCTTTTGCATTATGAGCGAGTGGAAATGCCGAACTGCCCCGGTGAATGTTAAAATTGCAGCTTTCGACGTATGACTGAACCTTTGGAGCTAAAGAAAACGGTCAACCTGCCAAAGACGAGCTTTTCGCAAAAGGCGAATCTCGGGCAGAGCGAACCCGCGCGCCTTAAGAAATGGAAGGAGATGGACCTCTATCAGAAAGTGATGGAGGCTCGCCGAGGCCGCGAAAAATTCGTTCTCCATGACGGCCCGCCGTATGCCAACGCGGACATTCACATTGGCACAGCGCTGAATAAGATCCTAAAGGATTTCGTTGTCAAGACGCGCTCGATGATGGGCTACGACGCGCCGTATGTTCCCGGATATGACTGTCACGGTCTGCCGATCGAAACGATCGTCGAGAAGAAGTTGGCGGAAAAAGGCAAGAATAAGGCAGACATCCCGGTCGCCACCTTTCGCCGCATCTGCCGCGAACACGCCTCAACGGCGATGAACAACCAAACGCGCGATTTCCAACGGCTCGGGATCCTCGGCGAGTGGGACAACCCCTATCTCACTATGTCGCCGGAATATGAATCGGCCACGGCCCGTTTGTTCGGAACGTTTCTCGAGCGCGGATATGTCTACAAAGGTCTGCGGCCCGTTTACTGGTGCATCCACGATCAAACTGCGCTAGCTGAGGCCGAGGTCGAATATAAGGAGCACACTTCACCATCGGTTTACGTGAAATTTCCGATGAAGACCGACCCGGCTGAGATCGACCCTGCGCTCGTCGGCAAAAAGGTCTTTGTCGTTATCTGGACAACGACACCGTGGACGCTGCCGGCAAATCTCGGCATCGCCGTTCATCCGGAATTTGATTATTCAGCGATCGAGGTTTTGAGTCCCGGCTTTAGCCGGCAGCCGCCTGGAGGCGGTACTCCAAACGCCAGCGAGGTTTACATCGTCGCTTCTGAACTGGCGAGGCCGTTCGCCCTGACCTGCGGTTTTGACGATTATGTCGAGCTCGCGAGATTTAAGGGAACCAAGCTCGACCGGATGGAGGCCAAACATCCGTGGATCGATCGCGTGTCACTTTTGATGAACGGCGAGCATGTCACGCTGGGCGAGGCTGACGCCGAGGTCGAGCTCGACGTACGTTTTGAGAATAAGGCCGCCGGAAAGTCCGGCACCGGCTGCGTTCACACGGCTCCCGGCCACGGAGCGGATGATTTTCACATTGGCAAGGCTTACGGCCTCGAGATCTACTGCCCGGTCGACAACGCGGGAAATTTCTTTCTCGACATCGAGCACTTTGGCGGTGAGAACATATTCAAGGCCAACCCGAAGATAGTGGAATTTCTTCGCGAGAACGGCAGTCTTTTATTTTCGGAGGGCTACCAGCATCGATACCCACATTGCTGGCGGTGCAAAAACCCGGTCGTATTTCGCGCTACGCCGCAATGGTTCATCTCCATGGACGAAGTGCAGAAGCCCGCACGCAGTAAGGGCGAAGTCGGACCTTTAGACTCGGTTGCGCTCCGCGAGACGGCGCTGCGCGAGATAAAAAAAGTGAGATGGCATCCCGCATGGGGCGAAGACCGCATGCGCAATATGTTCAAGGGGCGGCCCGACTGGTGCGTCTCGCGGCAGCGTTTCTGGGGCGTGCCGATACCGGTCTTTTACTGTCAGGCCTGCGACGAGCCCATTGCCAACCCACGGGTGATCGATCACGTTGCTGATATCTTTGCAACGGAGACGGCCGACGCGTGGTATGCGCGCGAAGCGAAAGATCTCCTTCCCGAAGCCTTCGTTTGTCCGAAATGCAATAGTGCGGACTTTCGCAAGGAAACCGATATCCTCGATGTTTGGTTCGACTCGGGCTCTAGTTGTGTCGCAGTCCTTGAGACCCGCGACAATCTCCGCTTTCCCGCCGATGTTTATCTGGAAGGTGGTGACCAGTATCGCGGCTGGTTTAACTCAAGCCTAAGCTGTGGCATCGCGGCACACGATGAGGCTCCTTACAAACAGATCATCACACATGGCTGGGTCGTCGACGGCGAAGGCCGAAAACAGAGCAAATCTCTCGGCAACGTGACCGCGCCACAGGAGATCATCGACAGATCAGGCGCCGACGTGCTGCGGCTGTGGGCTGCCGCGGTCGATTACACGGAGGATGTTCGCTGCTCTGACGAGATTCTCTCGCGCGTCGTCGACGCCTATCGCAAGATGCGTAACACGCTAAGGTATGCGCTAGGAAATCTTGATGGGTTCGATCCTGCGGTCGATTCCGTTCCTGTAAATGAGTTGCTGGAGATCGATCGGTGGGCGCTGGCAAGTCTCGACGCGGTGACCGCAAGAGTCGCTGCCGGCTATCGCGAGTATAATTTTCAAGATGCGTACAACGCGCTCTATAGCTTCTGCACGGTGACGCTGTCGGCGCGATATTTTGACATCATAAAAGACCGTCTCTACATTAAGGCGCCGAGATCTAAGGAGCGCCGTTCGGCACAGACGGCGCTGTTTCAGATCGCAGATTCGCTCTGCCGGCTGATGTCGCCGATCCTTGTATTCACTGCGGATGAGGCCTGGGAAAGTCTTCCTGGCAAAAGGGCGAGTTCTGTGCATATTGCGGAGTTTCCTGCGGCCGAAAATGCAGATAATACCGCGTTGCTTGGGACATGGGAGCGAATCTTTGCGATCCGCGATCAGGTGTTGAAAGCACTTGAGGACGCCCGCAACGAAAAACAGATCGGCTCGTCGCTCGAGGCCAAGGTCATCCTGACGGTCGACCGGGACACGACACTTTTTCTGCTCGACCATTACCCGGAACTTCGTTATATCTTTATCGTTTCACAGGTAGAGGTTCACGAGACGGGGAACGCGGACACTCCTGTCCGCATTTCTGTTTTGATACAAAAGGCCGACGGAAAGAAATGTGAGCGCTGCTGGAATTATTCTATCCGCGTTGGGGAATTTGAACGTTATCCGACGGTGTGCGAACGCTGTGCCGAGGCCCTTGGCGAGATAGAACGAGCTGCCGCCGCATAGATATCTAAAGAATATGAAACGAACTGCTCTGTTGCTGCTTCTCTTCCTGGCATCTGTAGTTGCGTTCAACGCTCAGACCGTCGAACATCCCGACAAGGGCTCGGCTGAGCGCGCGGAGGTACTCGATACGATCAGGCCGCGGGTCGAGCAGCGGCTCAAGCAAAAGGTCGTATTTGTCATCAATGCGATCAATCTACTCGGCAACTGGGTCTTTGTCGACGGACGCCTTCGCACGCCTGACGGCAAAGTGCCGAATTGGAAAAATACACCCTATGCTCAGGCCGCAAAATATGGAGCGCAGAGCGACGGCGTGTCGGCGCTGCTTCGCAAGTCCGGTAAAGGCTGGACTATAACGACATATGCCATCGGCTGCACGGACGTTTGTTATGTCGATTGGTGGAAGCGGTACAAGGCGCCAAAGGCCATTTTTCCGTATACTGAGTAGAGTCATGCCGGTCGATTTTCAAAGCATCCTCTCCTCACCTGATGCTACGTTTAGCGAGGGCATACGCTTCTTTCGAGGAAAAGGAATGCTTAATAAAGCTCTGCGAAAACTTGCCGCCGACCTTGAAAAAAAGCGAATCGATTACGTTGCAACCGGAGCCATCGCGCTTAATAGACACGGCTATCGGCGGTTTACGGAAGATATAGATCTGCTGCTCACGAAAGAAGGTTTGGAGCGTTTTCGAGCCGAGCTTGTCGGCCCGGGTTACCGGCCGGCTTTTGAAGGAGCAAAAAAGAAATTTCGGACGACCGACAAAGTGCCGGTTGAGATCATCACCGCCGGCGAATTTCCAGGCGACGGTTTGCCTAAGCCAGTCGCGTTTCCAAACCCGGCCGAGGCGAGCGTTGATATCGACGGCGTAAGAACAATAACGCTCGAAAAACTTGTCGAGCTGAAACTTGCGTCGGGCATGACCGCTGCGGACCGCCTCAAAGACTTGGCTGATGTCCAGGCGATGATAAAGATCAAAGGCCTCACCGCGGAGTTTGCTAACAGATTGGATGACTATGTGCGGCCAAAGTTTCTTGAGTTATATGACGCGGTCGAACGCGGCCGCCAGAGAGATGAGGAATTAGAAAGGTCTTGACCAGGAAGGACATACTTTGGAAGCTTGCCTATCTCGCCATCGCCGGCGGGATGTTCATGATCGATCAATCGACCAAGGCATGGGCGACGCGGCGGCTGAGATTTACCGGCGATGTTTCGGTAATTCCTAATTTCCTTAGTTTTGCGTACGCGCAGAATACCGGCGTGGCGTTTTCGATGTTCGATCAACAGGGCGACCCGGGCCGATGGGGTTTGTCGATAGTGGCGATCGTCGCCGGCGCGCTCGTTCTCTATTTTTTTTTGCGAACACCGCGCAGCGACGACCGTATACTGGGTTCGCTCGCGCTGCTGCTTGCGGGAATCGCAGGCAACGTTGCCGACCGACTGCGCCTCGGATTTGTGATCGATTTTATTGATGTTCAATTCGGCAGTTGGCATTACCCGACCTTTAACGTGGCGGATGCGGCGATCTGTGTGGGCGCCGGTTTGCTTCTGCTGGATGTATTTCTCTCTAAAAGAAGACAGAAATCAGAAGGCAGAAATCAGAATAAATCCGGCGAGATGGATATGGTAAATGAACGCTAAGAGTTTTGAGGATCTCGAGGTTTGGAAGAAAGCGCATCAGTTCGTGCTGGATGTATACCGACACTCAGAAAAATTTCCGAAGCATGAGATTTATGGACTAGCTTCGCAGTTTCGTGGAGCGGCTATATCAGTTCCA
>DASXPW010000324.1:0-2074 GCA_036493385.1 Pyrinomonadaceae bacterium | reverse complement strand
CAGCAAGGAAAAATATCAACAGTACGGCGGTATGGTCGACGTCAAGGCCAAGAGGCGTGCGATCATTCTTGTCGCCTCCGGCATCGACACTTTCAGTAAGATAAACTTCGGCGACGCGCGCAAGATCGTCCAGGAGGCAGGCGTTCCCATTTACATTATCGGCACTGCGAATATGTTCTTTAAGATGTACGAGCCGTATCTCCCGCCCGAGGATAATGTCGTTACGGGCCTCCCAGGCCGCTTGACGTTCTTGCAGGCGGCGAATGAGCTTAAGACCTTCGCAAAGGAATCCGGCGGAGCTTACTTCGAAATGACGTTCCCGGCGGAGGTCAGCGGTTACGTAAATTCCATAAACGCGCTGCTGCGCAGCCAGTATAATTTGGCGTACGACCTCAACGGCCCGCACGAACCAGGCAAGAGGTACAAACTTGAGGTCAAGGTCGATGTCGACGGCGACGGCGCCTATGACGATAAGGCGTACGTAGTCCAGGCGCGTAATTTCTATCTCGTCCCGGGCGATTCGAAGAGCGATTCAAAGAAAGGTAAATAAACCGGCAAACAACTTGCCTCCTACCCGCGAAACCTGCTAAAAATAAAGGTTTATGCGGTAGAGCGCCACGCCGACAATGAGCAGAGCGATAATTAACAGCTACAAGCAAAAGCTCGCCTCCGAGGAAGGATACTCGCTCAAATTTGACGCGTCACTCAGCATCGCGCTCTGCTACCCAAATACCTACAACATCGGCATGGCCAATCTCGGCCTGCACACGATGTACGAGTTATTTAATCGTATTCCTGACGTTTCGTGCGAGCGCGTCTTTCTGCCCGATCGCGACGAAATGGCGGAGTACGAGCGAACCGGCGCGCGGCTGATGTCGCTCGAGACGCAGACACCCCTTCGCAATTTCGACATTATCGCTTTCTCGATCTCGTTTGAAACGGATTATCTGAACATGGCCCGCATGCTGCAGCTTTCGGGCGTGCCGGTTTGGTCCAGCAAACGAACCGATCGTGATCCTCTTGTCGTCATGGGCGGCGCGGCGTCGTTCTTAAACCCGGAGCCGATCGCCGACTTTACCGATGTGATCGCGGTCGGCGAAGGCGAGATCCTCGCTCATCAACTGGTCGAGGCGATCGTTGAAAACGAGTCGAAGTATGAGATCTTGCTCGCGCTTGCCTGCTTCGGCCGCGGGTTTTATATTCCGTCGCTGTACGACGTTATCTACAACGACGACGGGACTGTATTCGACTACGTTCCAAAAGCTGACGGTGTTCCGCGCCGTGTCGGCCGCGCTCTGGCCGCCGTCAACCCAAAAGAAGGCACGCTGCGACGAGCTCTCAAACGCGGACAAACCGAGCTGGCCGAATTTCTCGTAAATCAGGACATTTTTTGCCCATCGACTTCTGTCTGGGCTCCCGAGGCTGAGATGGGCGACCGGCTGCTTGTGGAAATTTCTCGCGGTTGTTCGCAAGGCTGCCGTTTTTGCTGGGCCGGCTACAATTACTATCCGCCGCGAGTTGTGCCCGCAAAAGACATACTCGCAAAGGCCCGCGAATGGCGTTCGAAAACAAACAAGATCGGACTCGTCTCGACGGCCGTCTGCGATCATCCTGAGATCTCAACGATCCTTCGCGAGCTGCGAGCGATGGACTATCGAATTTCAGTTTCCAGCCTGCGCCTCGACCAGATCTCGGACGAGTTGCTTGACGCCCTCGTCGAATCGCGCGATCAGCAGATCGCCGTTGCACCCGAAACCGGCTCTGACCGTTTGCGCCGCGTCATTAACAAAAACCTGACCAATGACGAGATAGTAGATATCTGCGGTGCGGTCTTTGATCGCGGAATGCTGACCGTGAAGCTCTATATGATGGTCGGTCTGCCCACCGAGACCCAGGAAGACCTCGATGAGATCTTTGTTCTCGTCGCACGCATTAAGGACCGTATGCTCGAGGCCGGCAGAAAATTGGGCCGGGCGGGCAGGATCATTCCATCTTTGAACGGCTTCGTGCCCAAGCCCAACACGCCACTTCAATGGGACGCTATTTGCGGCGAAAAGGAGCTTAAACGTCGGAT
>DASXPW010000323.1:0-2608 GCA_036493385.1 Pyrinomonadaceae bacterium | reverse complement strand
CCAGTTATAGGCCTGCGTGTTGCTGTTCTTTTCCTGTAGCGCGTTTTCAAGTCGCGAAACCGCGGCACCGGTCGTCCGTTTAAAGTCCTTCAGGCCGTACTGAAAGCCTATGGTCAGATCGTTGTTTCGAAATAGCTTGTGGTCGACGCGCGCGGAAAATACATGAGATATGTTTGGAGTCGGAAAAGCGTTCGTATATGCCTGGATAAATCCCGCCGTAGGTGGCGTCGCGGTACATGCAGCCGCGTTGGAGCTGTCACAGAACTGCGTTGTGCCGGTCGGCGCTGGTAACGTGTAATTCGGATTCGGGATGGCCGGCAAGTAGGCGTCGATGAGTGTCGAGTCGAGCAGCTTATCGTATTCGTAGGAGGCAAAAAAGAAAGTGCGATCTTTAAGTATCGGTCCGCCGAAAGTAAATCCCGGGTCGTATTCAGTAAGCGGTGTTCGGGCAATGCCGCGACTGTTGTTGTACCACGTGTTGGCATTGAGATTGTCGTCGCGAAAGAACATGAATGCCCGGCCGTGAAAGTGGTTTGTTCCGGCGCGAGTTCGCAGATTGATGCGGCCGCCCGATGCCCGGCCGTATTCTGCAGAAAACTGGTTCGTGATCACCTGGACCTCGGAAATAGCTTCGAGCGACGGCTGAAATCGATCGCGCGACGTACGATCATCATTATTATCCAGACCGTCGATCGTGATGTTGTTGGAATAGGCGGTCCCGCCGGAAAGCGAAAAGTTTCCCTGTTCGAGCGGTGCTACACTCGCGGTGCGATCTTCGGCAAGATTGCTGGTCGACAATTGCTCTTCGGAAGTGCCGCCGAGCGTTAGGACCAGGTCCAATGGATTGCGCGAGTTGTTTGGCAGCTCTTCGATCTCGCGTTGAGTTATCGTTCCGCCGACGACCGTGCGCGTCACATCGACGGCAGGAGCATCGTCGGCTGACGTCGAGACTGTTGTCGATGCCTGAACTCCGGCCGGCGCAAGTTGGAAATCCGTTTGTACAACCTGAGCTGCGATCGTCTGGGCAACTGTCAATTCTTTTGCTCCGAATCCGTTCGCCGCGAACTTTAACGTATACCTACCTGGCTTGAGATTGACGATCACGTACCGACCGTCGTCGTCGGTTGTCACGGTCCGCTCCGCATTTGTATCGACCTGTCTGGCCGTAACGGTGGCACCGGCGATCGGCGCTCCGTTCGGATCGGTGATCTTCCCCTTGAAGGTTACATTGTCAAGATCCTGAGCCAATAAGGTGAGAGCCGCGAGCAATATTATCAGCAAAGAAAGCGCGGGCCATCCGGGTGAAAGTCTCATTTTGATTGTCTCCTGAAAAGCTAGGAATTGAGGATTCCGAAACGGACGTATTGTGCCTTAAGAAATGAAAAAAAGTAAAGGCGGGCGGCGGCTTATTCGTTTTCGACGATCCGATGACGCATCCGGATCGTCCGCAGCCGCGAGACCGGAATGAGGGCTTCCGTCTCGAGATTGACATCAGCGCGCGACGAAAATTCATTGGCGTGTGTCTTCAGATATTCGAGAAAACGTTCAAATTCGCGCTGCATCGCATCCATTTTTTCGCGCATATTGAGGATGATCTCGACGCCCGCCAAGTTGACGCCCAGGTCGCGCGTCAGCGAAAGAATTATCTCCAGACGTTCGAGATCGGGATCGGCGTAGAGTCTGGTATTTCCGTCAGATCGCGACGGCTTCAACAGCCCCTCGCGCTCGTACAGCCTTAGCGTCTGCGGGTGTATCTCATACATTTCCGCCACGGCGCTGATCGTGTATGTTTTGACACGCTTTTTCATTTGTTTAGAGTTCCAGATTTAGCTGGCCGCCTAAAGGCGGTACTCAAAACTCATCCCAAACCCATCGCCTTTCGCGGATTTTCCGCGTTGATCTTCTCAAACTGCCGCAAGACCTCTTTTGTTTCCTCAGAGATGACCTTTGGAAGCGTTATCTTGACCTCGATAAACTGATCGCCGCGAAGGCTCGGATTTCTTAAACTCGGAAATCCGCGTTCGCGAAGACGAAACTTCTGTCCGCTCTCGGTGCCCGGTGGAATTTTTAATTGCGCTTTTCCCTCCACGGTCGGCACCTCTATTTTTGCGCCGAGCGCGGCCTCGGGCACCGTCACCGGCACCGTCACATAAATATTGTCGCCGCGTCGCTCGAGAAACGGATGCTTGCCAACATTTGTGACGATGTAAAGATCGCCCGGCTCGGCGCCGAGCCTCCCGCCATGACCTTTCTTTGGTATCCGCACCCGTGAACCGGTGTCGACACCGGCCGGAATGCGTATCTTCACCTGTTCGCTCTTTGGCGTCACGCCCTTGCCATTGCAGAGCGAACACGGCGTGCGCCGACGCCCTGTACCTTCGCAGTCGGGACAAGGCTGCGAGAACTGCAGCCGCCCGCCGCTCTTCATCACCTGGCCCGTGCCGCTGCATGTTGGACAAGTGATTACCGGACCGCCCGTGTCGCCGGCGCCCTGGCAGCGCGAACATTGCTCGCTGCGATTGACTGTAATATTTGTCGTCAGGCCCTTGAATGCCTCTTCAAAACTCAACGCGAGCGGGATCTCTATGTCACGGCCCTTTTTGGGAAG
>DASXPW010000322.1:0-5989 GCA_036493385.1 Pyrinomonadaceae bacterium | reverse complement strand
CGACTTCGAAAAAATAGGCGTGCACATTGACCCAAACCCTCGCGGATATGTCGTCGTCATGACTCTCGGCTATAAGACCGACGCGATCGTTATCCGCCAACTCGTCGACAAAGACTTCAGATACTTCGGCGTGTTCGGCAGCGAGGCAAAGATGGTAACGCTCTTTCGCGAGTTGATCGATGACGGCGTCTCAAAAGAGCGACTGGACCGCATCCGCACACCCATCGGCCTGCCGATAAACAGCCACTCACCTGAAGAGATCGCCGTAAGTATAACTGCGGAAATAATTAGCGTCAAAAATGCCGCTTAGCTCGGCTATCCCGCGCTTCGATCAGCATCTCAGAGGGTGGGACCCGATGTGGAAAATGCTTTGTCTCATCTGGAATACTGGCGTAGAATATTAATCGATCAACACATTCAGTTCTTCGATCACGGGGGAATATGACAAGGCCAAAAGAAAAGCTGGACGATCGTGGGGAATTCGCTCGTTTAGAGTCGGATCGCACCGAGATGACGCGAAGGGCGCCCTCTACGGGTCACGAGATCATGGGCCCAACGGATCACTTCGTACAGTTCTACGAAACAGACTCCTTCCTTCTCAGTTCACTTTCAGGCTTTTTCGGAACAGGCTTGGACATCGGCGATAGTTGCATCGTCGTAGCAAACAGTGAACATCGCGAACGCCTAGAGACACGCCTGCACGCTAGTGGCCGTGACATCGATCTGGCGCGCGGGGCGAACCGTTTTTTCTCGATCGACGACGGCGAACTCCTTTCGGAGTTTATGGTCGACGGCAAGCCCGACGCCGCTCTTTTTTACGACAGTATCGGCACGATCATAGAAAGCGCCGCCGCGGCCGGATCTCGCGTTCGCGTCTTTGGCGAAATGGTTGCTCGCCTGTGGGCGGAAAAGAACCACTCGGCCGCGATCCAGGTAGAAGAGCTGTGGAACAAGTTAGCTGAGCGGTATCCGTTCGCGCTTTACTGCGCTTATCCTCTGCGCGCCTTTGACGGCGACGGCCACGCCGAACCGCTTTTTCACATTTGTAACGGACACACCCGCGTTATTCCGGGCGAGAGCTACACCGCGCTTTACGAGGCCGAAGATCGCCTGCGTACGATCGTGATGCTCCAGCAAAAGGCTGCGCGGCTCGAGGCTGAGATCGCAAAACGGCAAGACGCCCTTATCAATGAGCGCCTGGCGCGCGCCGAAGCCGAGAAGGCAAGCCGTCTAAAAGATCAGTTTCTCTCGACCGTTTCGCACGAGCTGCGAACACCGCTGAACGTGATCGTCGGGTGGGCCACAATGCTCCGGGACGGCAAGCTCGACGCCTCGGCGCAAAAGCGGGCCTTTCAGACCATTGCCGACAACGCGCGTCAGCAGAGCCGTCTGATCGATGACATTCTCGACGTGTCTCGGACCATGTCTGGAAAGATGCAGCTTAATATCGGCGAGGTAGATCTTCATTCGGTCATCAGCGAAACTCTAAGATCGATCGGTCATGCCGCCGAAGCCAGAGGCGTAAATATCGAGTTCAAGCCGGGCGATCTGCCAATGGAGATAAGGGCTGACCGCGACCGCCTGCAGCAGATCTTTTGGAATCTCATATCAAACGCGATCAAGTTCACGCCGCAGAATGGGACGGTGTCTATTTCCACACGCGTCGTCGATCGCGCTGCCGAGGTAGAAGTTTGTGACACGGGCCGCGGCATCGAGGCCGACTTTCTGCCTTTCATCTTCGATAGATTCAGCCAGGCCGATGGTTCGCGGACGCGTGAAAAAGGCGGTCTTGGCCTCGGCCTCTCGCTCGTCAGACACCTCGTCGAATTACATGGCGGCTCGGTTTGGGCCGCTAGCGCGGGCCGCGACCAGGGCTCGGCCTTCACGGTCCGGCTCCCGATTCAGGACGCATCAGATCCCGCGTAGGGCAAGCTTGGAACAATCCTCTCCGCTCGGTGTCTAAAGTTTTAACGGCTGGCACCGGCAAATAGGAGGATTCGCCATGTTTGACAGATTGATCGAATCGGACACGATCGGTGCCGATTTCAAACCACGCCGCCGTTACTTCATCATTTCATCGGTTGTTGTAGGATTGCTTTTCGCTTCCGCCGTCGTTATCAGCCTCTACGCCACCGACATCGGACTCGGGGATGATAGCTATGAATTGTCCGCGATCGTCGCGCCCGTTCAGCCGCCGGCCGAGGTACCCGAACAGCCTCGGCCGGATCGGCAGCGCGATGTTGCTTCCGCCCAGACGAACGAACGAACCATACGAATCATTCGGCAGGCGCCGATCGAGGACGAGCCGAAAACTGTTCCACCAATTTCTTACAATCCCAATCGATTTAGTTCTCTTACCAAGGGTCCCGTCGAGATCGGCACCGTCGATAAAACGGGCGCGACGGTCGGCGAAGGACCGATCGGTACAACAAGCAGCAGTACCGAACCCTCATCGACTCAAACAACGGAGATCGTCGATGAACGTCCGCCGAATGTCGATCTGCCGCCGCCCGTCACCCCACGACCCAAACCAGTACCGTCAATCGGTGTGGTCAACGGAAAGGCTACGTATCTGCCAATACCACCTTATCCCGCCGCGGCGGTAGTGATGCGGATCGAGGGAAAGGTCGATGTTCAGGTCACGATCGATGAGACCGGCGAGGTGATCTCAGCAAACGCGGCAAGCGGTAATGCACTCTTGAGGCAGGCAGCGGAGAACGCGGCCTGGAAGGCGAAGTTCACGCCCACGCTGCTCTCAAAAGTGCCTGTTAAGGTAACAGGCGTGATCGTTTACAACTTTACACGGAATTAAACGTTTAGAGTTCAAGCTTCAGCTTGCTCGCCTGAACGTCGAAAGAAATGAGATCAGCTCGTGCGTGTCGAGCGCAAAAACCGGCACGCCGAGCTTTTTCTTTAATTGCGGGAATGTCATCCCATCGATCAGCACGGGCTCGTCTGATTTGATGATGTGCTTCGGGACAATGACGAAATCTCCCACGATCTTTTCTCTCACAGCTACGAGGTCCTGTCCTGAGAGCAGTCCCGCAACCGCGACATCGCCGCCGAAATAGGTATTCGGGACCGCAAGGACATCCAACCGCGTGCCGAGCAATTTATTCATTCGGTTGATCTGCTCGGCCATTGTCGGTGCGAACATCTCACCCGTGACGATCGTGCCAAAGTCGGTTTGCGGTTTGCGGTTGGCAGTTGGCAGGGGTGATGTTGGTTGGAGCGCTTCCTTGCGGGTCCTGACGTTTTCCACTCTCCGCGCCTCTGTGTCTCGGCGGTTCAAAACTCTTTCAAATTCATTCAAAAACGACCGCACCATCCCGACGCCGTCTTCGATCTGCGGATAACTCCCGTAATGTCGTCGCGACGGGATCTCGGCACCGGCCTTGATGTAGATCTCGTCACCGAGGAAGGCGAATGTCGTTCCGAGCGTCTTGCGAAATTCCTTCTGCAGCTTTTCGACCTGTCGGATCGTCTCTCGGCAAAACTCCCGCGTCACGCGTGCGAGGCGTTCGTCGGTGTTGTACCGAGTCAGCGCGACAGGGACGATCGCCGTGCTGATCACTTTTGGATGATGCGCCGCAAGGTCGACCAATGTTTTCTCGAGAACGGCTCCGTCGTTGATCCCGGGACAGAGAACGACCTGCGCGTGTATCTCAATATCGTTGTCCAGCAACCGTTGAAACTTTTCGGAGATGTCGGCCCGCTTTTCGCTCACTCCCAGCAGGTAGGCACGCGTTTTCAGATCGGTCGCATGAACCGAAACATATTGCGGTGAAAGACGCTGCTCGATGATACGACGCATTTCGTCATCGGTAATAGAGCTGAGCGTCGTGTAATTACCGTACAGAAACGAGAGGCGAATGTCTTCGTCCCTAACAAATAGTGAGGGCCTGGCATCCGTCGGATTACCTTTGCAAAAGCAGAAGATGCACTCGTTTGCGCATTGGCGCGGGACGATCTGCTCAAACATCAGACCGAGGTCTTCCGACTCGTCCCGGTTAAACTCGATCTCGATCAGATCACCGGAAGACTTACGGACGTTAAAGGTCAGCTCCGTCTCGCCGCCCGTCTGAAAACGAAAATCGAGATAGTCGCGCACCGTGCGGCCATTGACCTTGACGATCCGGTCATCGGGCGCAAGCTCAAGCTCATCGCCGACACTTCCCGGGGCGACCTCGGTTATGGTCACGCCCGGACGGCGAAGCTGAGTGACGGCTGGTGTTACGGCAAACTCGTACATCTGCGAAGCTACTTAGTGTACGTTTCGCAGCTTGAGGTTGGCAAATACTTGCGGAACGCGGTCTTGCGGCGGATCAATTCTTCAAGCTCGGCTTTCCGCCTTTTTGGGCTCTGTCGAGATTTGCATGGGCCGCTTCGTTTCGCGGATCGACGTCGAGCGCCTTTTTGTAATCCGCGATGGCGTGGGTAACGTCCTTTTTCATCTCGTAGGCGTATCCGCGATGGTTGTAAGCCATGGTTGCCCGGTCGTTCAGGCGGATCGCCGCACTGCAATCGTTGATCGCCTCGTCGTAATTTTTCAGTCCATAAACATTGACGGCACAGCGGTTTACGAAGGGCGTCGGGTTTTGCGGATTAAGATTTATGGCGGCTGTTATGTCGTCAACCGCTTCCTTATATTCCTTCTTATCGAAATGCGCCAGACCACGGGCGTTATATGAGATCTGCAACTGCGTTTGGACCGCTCCGAATCGCGGAGCGAGTTGCCTCGCCGCATCGAGATCGGATATCGAGCGATCGAAATCAGCTTTGAGCCGGTCGCCGATACCGCGTTTAAGGTAGATCAACGGTCGCAGAAAATCCAACGCCGAGGATAGCGACGTGGTGCACGCCTTCACTATCTCGTCGCCATAGTTTCGGAGCTCGTTTTGCGGAACCTGTCGTCGATCAACATAAGCGCAATTCATCAACGGCCATTTATCGAGTTCGCGGTTCGACCTGAGCGCCTGATCATAGTTCTCCATCGCAGGCTTAGGTTCGCCCTTAAAATCGTACGCCAGCCCGAGATAAAAGTACGTCTGATCGTCGGCTTGGCCTGACGCGACCGCGGAGCCAAGATCGGCGATCGCATTATCCAGTTCCTTGTTCACTACATAGCAGATACCTCGACCTGCCAGTGCCTTGGTCTGCTTGGCATCGACGTTGATGACCCGTGTGTACTCAGTTATCGCCGCGTTGCAATTTGACTTGGTCCGATAATCGTCGCCGAGAGCAAGAGTTGAGGGAATATCGACCTTGGCTATCTTGAAATTATAGGTGATCGTCCCGACACCCTTAGCTGGCTTACCGTTGACGGCCGCGGGCGTGAATGTGGAACTCTTCGCGGCGGCGATCGCGTTTTCTGTGAGACCATTCGACAATCCGGAGAGGGTTTTGGTCGATGTTACACGGCCCTGTTCATCCAGCGACAACTGCAGAACGATCGAGCCATTGATCCCAGCCTGCCTTGCCTCGTTCGTGTATTCGGGCTTTACGAGACTGGTCGCGCGGCTTGCGAGCTCGCCAAGGTCAACAACAGTATCCTGTGCGGGCTTTGGCAACTCTGGAGAATTCGCCTTTATGATCGAGATCAGATCATCTGTCGCACCGGCCTGACGCAGATCGTCCTCGCGGTCACGGGTCAATGGCTTGTCGATCTTTCGCGACTTAACCTGTCCGATCAGCCAGTTGATCAGGTCGGTCCTTGTCTTAAATGACTGGTTCGGTATTTTGACCTGAAGTGCAGTATTCAGCTCAGGATAGCTCAGTCGCGCTTGCGCAGCGGCGCCGACGGCGAGCAAATGCATTGCAAAGGCACACGCGATCGCCGTTGTTAAAAGGAAGATCCATTGAGATTTCACCATGGCCGGAATTTCCTTACTTATCTAATTGACCGTACCGCCGACCAATTTTGCCGAACGCACGGTCAATTCGTCAATGGCAGCTATTTGTGAACACGCAGTTCGGGTCCTGGACCGCC
>DASXPW010000321.1:0-3082 GCA_036493385.1 Pyrinomonadaceae bacterium | reverse complement strand
GGTGGCGAGACCTCAACCGAGCAAACCAGGTCGGTGCGACCGAGATCCTGACGAACAACATCATCGTTACTATTCGGGCCTTTGCCATGGGGGCGCTGTTCGGCGTCGGCGCGGCCTATGATCTCGCGTTTGAAGGTGCTCGCCTCGGAAGTATCTTTGCCGCGTGCTACAAGCTAAATCCGCCATTTGGAAATTCGCTTGCGTCGTTCGTCATCGGGCACGGCGTGATCGAGCTTTCGTGTATTTTCTTCTGTGGTGGTTCGGGAATGATGATCGGTTACGCGATCATAAACCCCGGCGATCTGACGCGTGCCCAGGCGCTAAAAAAGAAGGGAATGGAGGCGGCGAAGATCGTCACCGGCTGTGCATTTCTGCTTATCATCGCCGGCACGATCGAGGGCTTCCTCTCGCCATCTAACCTGCCGGCAGCGATCAAATTCGGAACAGGTATCGGCACCGGTATTGCAATGTATAGTTATCTGTTTCTGGCGGGGCGATCGCCCGATCGAATAAACACCGGCGTTTAGATCCCCTCAAAAGCGGTCCATCCAGTAGAGTGGCCTCCGCTTGTCGCTGGCAACGGCAACAACCCGGAAAACCTCTTCGTTGAAAATATAGTAGATACTAACCGGGAAACGATCGACCAGCTTTGGACGCACATTTTCGACGACGATCATCGAAGCCTTTGGGTTTTCAACGATTTCATCGAATGCGCGCTCCGCTCGATCGAGAAATTCTCGCCCAAGTTCCGGGTCAATCTCAAAATAATAGTCTGTTTCGTCGTTTATTTCGGTTTGAGCTAAACGATGTAAGGAAATCGGCCGAGTCATCGATGACGCGCACGCAAATTCTGGAGGACATTCTCAAGCGGAGTTCCTGGGTCGTCGCCCGCCTCCATTTCTCTCGCTCGGCGCAACGCCTCCTCCGCCCACAAATAGTCGCTTTCTTTATTCGAAAGCTCGTCCAGGCTCTCGAGAAGCCGGGCCGCAAGACGTCCACGAGATTTCAGATCCAGATTCAATGCCTCTTGCTCGATCGCATTCAGATCCATATATTTGCAACGGTCCTCAGAATAATAGTTTATTCAATCAGACACGTCCAGCCTTCTGCGTTTGCTCGCCCCGGCGAACCGCCTCAATATGATGCACCTTTGCAATGTAGCTCTGCGCTGCGGCAGTCTGAAACATCTCGCGCTCTTCTTCGTGCTCGGTGACAGGTTCGAGCGCTGTGTCCATATACTCAAAACGCGCGGGGTCGCGCCGCACCCTTCGATAGATCAGTCGCAGCCGCATGTAAAGCAATATCCAGTGAAATTGTTTGACCAGGCTCTCGATCCAATAATTCGGGTAGAACACCAACGGATTTTCAAGGCGCGTTGTCAATCGTCGATTGCGCCGAACTTTTCTTCTGAAAAATCCACCTTCGAGCGGGTGAATTCCTTCGATGCCAATACAGCCCTTGAACCATGTGATAAAGAACATCGTTTTGCCCGGCGACGTGCCGGTCGCGATCGCGCGTTTGAGAACGGTTTCAATGTGTTCGTCGGTGTAATATGCACTCCAGGCGTCGCGATAGGTTAGCTCCCATTGCGGGCGAGACATTTTCGGATGCGGAGCAACGGCGTGATTCAGGTCATATTTGTTGAGGTCCCTGTCCATCTCGACGCCTGCTGTGTGCAATCGTTTATGATCTTCGGATCCCGGAAGGGGCGTTAGATAAAAGAATTCCAGCAGGTCGACCGGCAGCTCACGTTTGATAACCTCGATGTCGTGCAGCACTGATTCGCGCGTATCGCCCGGAAAACCGAGAATGTAGCCGCAATAGGTCACAATGCCGACCTTTTTCCATGCGAGGAGCATCTGCCGGTAATCTGTGATCTTGTTCTGTCGTTTCTTCGCGCCGAGCAGACTCTCGGGATTGATGTTTTCGAGCCCGATAAAGACACGTTTGACGCCGGCCCGCTTACATTTTTCGATAAATCCCGACAGCTTGTGACACAGGGTGTCGACCTGGATGATAAAGCTGATCTTCAGCTTCTCGTTTTCACGCAGGTAAATGAGTCGGTCGAGGACAGCTTCCCAGTCCTTGTTCCTTGCAAAATTATCGTCCGTTATAAAAAACGAATGCAGACTTTGCGCCACGTTCAGTCTGACGATCTTTTCAATATCGTCGGCGGACCGCCGGCGTGATTTGCGTCCCTGAACGTTGATGATGGTACAGAACGAGCATGTGAATGGGCACCCGCGCCCCGCATCGAGACTTGTCGTTGCTCCCGCAGTTAGATGAACGCGCTCGGCCGGGAGCATCGGCAGCGCGGCGCCCTCCAGATCCGGCAGGTCGTCCATGAAGTTGTATATCGGCTTAAGATCGCCGTTGAGCGCGTCCTTGAGAACTTGTTCGAGCCGCCCTTCTGCCTCGCCGGCAAAGATCGTGACGCCCATATCGAGTGCCATCTGCACGTCCGGATCGCGCTGCTCGAGCATCGCCATTGTGCCCGAAACATGAAACCCGCCGATCGCCACTTGAATACCTCGTTCTCGAAGCGGCCGTGCGATATCCAATGCTCGCGGAAACTGGTTTGACTGAACACCGACAAGCATCACGAGCGATACGTCTGATCCCGCGATGAGCTTTGCGATGTTTCTGGTTTTAATTACAGTGTTCGTTTCATCAAACGCGTGAAGCTTCAGATCGACATCATTGCCTAGCGACTTATTAGCGGCACACTCTTTCGCAAGGCCATATAAACAAGCGAGCGAGTTTGATGGAATTGCCGAACGAAACCACTGGATCACGTACCCTTCATCGTCATAATGCGAGGGTTTGATCAATACGAGTGAGAATCGCCGCTTTTGTGAGGGATCTTTCATTGACGCAGAGGCGATTTTATAGGATTAAAGCGCTTCACACAACGAATTTACCCGCTCTTACCGGATGTATCGAGCGATCTTCACCAAGTCCGTTACCAGATCTCTATACTGCTGTTCACGCATTTCGGGCTCGGGCGCGCGCAGGATCGCCGACGGATGCAGCGTCGCCATAGTCCGTTCGGCATGTTCCGACTCGACCCACTGCCCACGCA
>DASXPW010000320.1:0-2787 GCA_036493385.1 Pyrinomonadaceae bacterium | reverse complement strand
TAACGTCGCGGAGCGTAACATTTGGCACGCCAAATATACAGCATTCTTCCTGAACCGTTCCGCTATCGGTGAGGACGCCTGCCGCATTTCTCTCTAGTTTTACAAAATCAAAGAGGCTGAGCGGCTCGAGCAGTTTGATCGAATCTTCGCTTGCTTCGATGCCATGCTGTAGAAGTCGATCAGTTGTCCGTGGATGTACCGAGATCAAGACTCGTAACCCAAAGCGTTCTGCCACCGAAGCAAGTCCGCCGAAGATGTGTGTAAGACGGTCTGACGAGTCGACATTTTCCGCTCGATGCACGGTTGCAAGAAAATATTGACCTTTCTCAACCTCGAGCGCTGCCAAAATGTTGCTAGCATCGATTCTGTCGGCAAACGTATCCAGCACTTGCTTGATAGGATTGCCCGTGACAAATATGCGTTCTCGTTCGATCCCTTCAGCAAGCAGGTTTTCCTTGCTGCGTTCGGTGTACGGCATGAGGATCGTACTTGAATGATCGATGACACGGCGATTCACCTCCTCCGGGACGCGGTCATCGAAACATCGATTTCCGGCCTCCATGTGGTAAACAGGTATCCCGCGTCGGGCCGCCACGAACGCGGACAGAGCGCTATTGGTATCACCAAGGATCAAGACCTTGTCCGGCCGTTGTTCGGCAAGGACGTTTTCGATACGGGTAATTATCTGACCCAATTGCTCGCCAAAGGTTTTTGACCTGATGCCGAGGTGTATATCCGGCGGTCTGATACCGAGATCGCGAATAAAAATATCACTCAAGCCTTCGTGATAGTTTTGCCCGGTGTGAACGGTTGTGTGCTCACAATGCTCATCAAGCAGGCGCATCACGAGACTTAACCTAATTATCTCGGGCCGCGTGCCGAAGATGGTCATTACCTTCATATGCGTTTCACGCGTTCGCCGTGAGAAATCGGCCGATCTCGTCACTGGAAGAGCTAAGCAAGTCCCTGAGCTGCGCGACGTTCAAATTGTTGTCCTTGGACGAATACTCGGTTGTAAGCGCGATTTGTTCGCCGTCGTCTTTACGAAGCTCAGGCAAGACGGGTTGGATAATGTAGTGATCGTCACCGTCATAGGTTCGGAAACATTCTTCTTCAGACACCATGACCTCGTGGACCTTTTCTCCGGGTCGAATGCCCGTAAATTCTATCTCCAGTTTCCTGTCTCCAATTAGCGCTTTTGCGAGATCGACGATCTTCGCAGACGGCACCTTTGGCACAAATGTCTCGCCTGGCTTCCCGCGCTCGAGAGCAGCGATAACGGTATCAACCGCATGATCCAGGCTCAAGAGAAACCGCGTCATTTCCGGCAGTGTGACGGTAAGCGGCCGGCCTTTGGCGATCTGGTCGACAAACAATGGGACGATCGACCCGCGAGAGGCGATAACGTTCCCATAACGCACACATGCGAAGGCTGTTTTCGCGTTGTCACGATTAGCCTCGATCAAAATCCGTTCCTGGATCGCTTTGGTCATTCCCATGACATTGATGGGCTTGCAGGCCTTATCGGTCGAGATTCCAATGACCTTTTCAACGGCGAGGTTGTTCTCGCGAATACAGCGCACGAGGTTTTGCGCCCCGTGAATATTCGTTTGAACTGCTTCAAATGGAAAGTATTCGCACGACGGTACCTGCTTCAGAGCTGCGGCATGAAACACGATGTCCGCATCGCGAACGGCCGCGTGTAACGCGGAATAGTCGCGTACATCGCCAATCCGAAAGGCGAGCACGTCGGGCGAGTTCTGATAGATGATCTCGTCGGTTGCGGCGGAGCGATGAATGAACCCAAGGCGCATGTAGTGCTGTTTCGCCTCGTCGCGCGAGAACACAGTCACACGTTCCGGGCGACCGAGCTTACCCGTTAGCAAACGCTTTACAAGTGTCTGGCCGAGCGAGCCGGTCCCGCCGGTAACAAGGATTTTCTTTCCGTCAATTAGACTCATTTTCTCCATTCGTCATACGGAGTGGGATCCGCGGCCATCCGTTCGACCATCTCCTTCCACGGCGGCGGCGTAAATCCAGTGACCTTTCGAAATCTGGTTGAATTAAGACTGCGATCGATCGCGACGGAATCATCGGCATGTATCGCGATCCCAGCGTCGTAGACCTCACCAACCAGGCAAAGCAAGCGGTACTTGTCGATCGGGTCGCTCGAAATATGATAAATTCCGTGCAGATCTGGCCATGAAAGCAGCAAATCCCCAATTATATCGGCAAAAACGACAGTGGGAAAGCCGCTGAAAATCGCTCGGCGGTAACCGTCTACAGTTTTTCCTCTGTTGCGCAGGAACCATTCGATCAAGCCATGCGAAGACGCGAGCTCACGCCCAATGAGTGAGGTGCGGATCGTTAAAACATTTCCGGCATCAACCTCACCCAGGACCTTGCTTCTTCCATAAAGGTCTGTCGCATCGGGAACGTCAGCTTCAGAATAATTGCCTTGATCACCGCGGAAGACGCAATCGGTGCTGATGAGTATTAGGCGAAAGCCAAACCTGGAGGAAAGCTCTTCTAATCGATGAGGAAGGATCGAGTTTACGTTAAGCGTAGCAATAACATTTTGAGACGCGGGGACCTGTTTAACCACGCCCGCGCAATTGATCACCACATCCGGTTCGACTTGTATGATCGCATACTCAAGATCGCTTGCCGATGTGGCATCCACCATTTCAACCGTTCGCGACCGATCGAAGAGTCGATACCTCTCGACATCCTCAAAGCGCCCCCGTACCGTCGCGAACACGATAAATTGATCAGCAAGCGCCTGAA
>DASXPW010000319.1:0-3769 GCA_036493385.1 Pyrinomonadaceae bacterium | reverse complement strand
CGATGGTACAGGCGCGTCTCCGAAATTTATTGACCGGTAACTCATTTGAGTTTCGATTTCGCTCCGCCGATACGCTCGAAAGAATTGTGCTTGAGCAGCACAAGATGGATTATCTCTACTCCGACGGTTCGCATCATCATTTCATGAACAGCGAAAACTACGAGCAGGTCGCCCTGACCGAAGAGGAACTCGGCGACGCTGCTCAGTGGCTGATGCCCGGCCTCAAGATCGAGGTCGAGTTTTACAATGGCCAGCCGATCGGGGTCGCTCTGCCGTCGTCGATGGAGCTCACCGTCACATCGACCGAACCGCCGCTTAAGGGTGCCACCGCATCAAACTCGAACAAGCCCGCGACGCTCGAAAATGGTGTCACTTTGCAAGTTCCCCCTTTCATCGTCGAAGGCGAAAAGATCCGCGTAAACCCAACCGAGGCCCGTTATATGGAACGGGCAAAATAAAGACGTATCGTCTTTCGATGATTTTGATTGCCATTGCCTTTAGGCAACGGTCACAGTATGCAAAAATGTTCTCGGGCTTTAGCCCCAATATTGATGTTGGGCTAAAGCCCATTTCTTTTTCGTCTCGCGACCCGTTGGCTAAAGCCAAAGGTAATTAAATGCTCGTCATATATTCGATCGCATACTCGCTGGGTTTTATTGCGATGCTTCCACTGTTTTTGCTGCGGCACGAGAAGTATGCATCGGGCTTTCGGGAGAGGCTTGGGCACCATCCCGAATTCAAGCAAGATGATCGCAAGGTCATCTGGCTTCATTGCGTATCGGTCGGCGAGACCAATGCCGCGCGGCCGCTTGTCGACGAGTTGATCCGTCAATTTCCTGCACATCGCCTCGTCATGTCGACGACAACACGCACCGGCCAGAAGCTTGCAAAAGGTATCTTTCGTGATAAGGCCGATGCGGTCTTTTACTTTCCTTTCGACTGGAAATTCAGTGTCCGCCGGGCTCTAAAGACTTTCCGTCCTTCACTCATCCTGCTGATGGAGACCGAGATCTGGCCGCGTTTTATTTCGGAAGCAAAGAGATCCGGCTCAAAGGTTGCGATCGTCAACGGACGGCTATCGCAGCGATCATTCGCCCGATATTCGCGAATACGCTTTCTCATCAGCCGTATTCTGAGGCTTGTTGATCGCGCCCTAATGCAAACTTCCGGCGACGCCGAACGCGTCGTCTCGCTCGGCATGGACGCGATTAAAGTACACGTCACCGGAAACCTTAAGTTCGAATCCACTTTCGATGAGACCAACGGTCTTGTAAAGGAGCTTCGATCACGCTTCGGTGTCTCGTCTGAGAAGCCCATGATCATCGCCGCCAGCACGCACGAGCCTGAGGAGCGACTTGTGCTTGAATCGCTCGACGGTGAGCTGGGTTATTCTTGTCGCCTAATGATCGCACCAAGACATCCTGAGCGGTTCGACGCCGTTGAACGGCTTCTAGAAGAGAGTTCGCTGCCTTTTGTTCGTCGAACCTCGCCGGCCTCCGAAGCCGACAAGACTGTTCCTGTGATTCTGCTCGATACGATCGGCGAGTTGCGAGACGTTTACCCATTGGCGGAGATCGTTTTTGTCGGCGGCAGCCTGATCCCTCACGGAGGCCAGAGCGTTCTCGAGCCCGCGGCCGCCGGGAGGGCCATCGTTACCGGCCCGTATACTGCGAATTTTGACGCGGTGTTAAGAGAATTCGTGGAGAGCGAAGCGGTCCGCCAAACACCGATCGCTCCGGACGATCACCAAATATCTGAGCGACTCTTTGAAGAATTTATTCTGCTGCTGGAAAATCACCAACTCCGGCTCGAACTCGGCCAAAACGCCGCTGCGGTTATGAAGAAATATGATCGAGGAGCCACCGCTCGGACCATAGAATTTCTTTCCGAAATAACTGATAACTAAAAACTAAAAACTGGTAACTGTTAGTCAGATGATCTTTGTCTTCTACATCCTCGCGGCAATGCTCGTCTTTCTTAGTTACAAGTCGTTTCGCGGCGGCATCGCGTATTACAAATATTTCAAACAAGAATTATCCAAACCGGTCGGCACATACTCGCCATTTGCGACGGTGATCGCTCCGTGCAAAGGAATGGACGAAGGGCTTAATGAAAATCTTTCGGCCCTGCTGACGCAGCACTATCTCGAATACGAAGTCGTTTTTGTCGTTGATTCTGAAAGCGATCCGGCCATTGAGGTGATAAAAACCGTTTCACGCAACGTTGCGAAGAACGCAGAGAAAACAAAACTCGTCATTGCTCCTCGGACCACAGACTCCAGCCAAAAGGTGGAAAATCTTCGCGAGGCGATCCTGCATGCCTCAGACGCTTCGAAGGTTTTTGCGTTTGTAGATTCCGACGCTCGACCGTCGCAAGACTGGTTACGGCACTTGGTCGCGCCACTTCAAAATGAACAGGTCGGTGCATCGACCGGCTATCGTTGGTTCATTTCTGAAACGCTGACATTCGGGTCTGAGATGCGCGCTTGTTGGAATGCCTCGATCGCGTCGGCCCTTGGACCCAACCGCGAGAGCAATTTCTGCTGGGGCGGCTCGACGGCGATCAGAAGAGAAACATTTGATCGAATAAACATGCGTGAACGATGGCGTGGAACTCTGTCGGACGATTTCGCGGTCACGCGAGCGATGAAGGAAAGCGGTCTCGACATATACTTTGTGCCACAGGCGTTGACCGCTTCTATCGGAAATTGCTCGCTGCGTGAGGCGATAGAATTCACAAACCGCCAGATGAAGATCACGCGTGTCAACGCGCCGGACCTGTGGCTTAAAGCTTATTTCGGCGGGACGGTTTTTAATGCTGTGATGATCACGTCGCTGGCGATCATGATCTTTAGTGCGAGAAACGATCTCCACGTTCTCATCGCGGCGGTCGTTTTTGGACTTGTGTCCGTCCTCAGCATCGGCAAATCGTGGACTCGGCTCAAAGCGGTCGAACTTGTCCTCGCGACGCGCTGGCCGCAGCTCAAACGCCAGTGGCTTTCGCAAAACACGCTCTGGCTGTTGTCGCCAATGCTGTTTCTTATCAACTGCCTCGCTGCAACGCTATCGAGGGAAATGACCTGGCGCGGCATCCGGTACCGATTGAAATCGCCTACCGAAACTGTCATTATTAGCGGCGGAAAGGAAAAGAAACGGCAGAAAGACTGCCCGGAATAGATTAGAGAGTATAGATGAAAGATGATAGATGTGAGGAATATCTATCACCTGTCATCTATCAACTATCATCTATTCCGACCGGATGGATCTTTCGGATCTCGGCTGTTCTTTTTTACATTCGTGCAAACATTGTTCGACGACGAAAAACCGGACGAAACCGCTAATGAAACTGCGGCTGATGAGGACGCGCCTAGGAAGCCGTATATTTTATCCGACTATACGCCGCCGACTACAACCGAAAGTGCCCGCCGTGTAGGTCTCGCGTGGTCGGCCGGAGTGGTTTTTGGCGGGACGATCATCTTCATGCTCGTTCTCGGCTGGCTCTTTGATCTAATGGTCGGTACCAGGCCGTGGGGCATCGTTGGCGGCATTGTGCTGGGTTCGATCGTGGGCTTTATGCAGTTTTTCCGCATTTCGCGGCAGATCTTCGGGTCGAACACGTCGATGCCGTCCGAAAAGCCGCTTCTTTCCGACACCGAGGAAACTGCGGAGAGGCATGACCGCTTTGACCGGCCGTAAAATGCTCATCGCCTTTGAGTTTTCGGTGATTTCTCAGTAAAATTAACGATTTGCAATGGGTGAGGAATCGCCAG
>DASXPW010000318.1:0-3782 GCA_036493385.1 Pyrinomonadaceae bacterium | reverse complement strand
TTGAGCCACGCCAATTCGAATTTACGACGCGTATGGAGAAGCTTGCCCCGGTCGAGACGACCGAAGATAAAAACGCTGAGGAGGCCGCCCAGCCGTACGAACCCGCTCCGACCGAGCCGAGTTTTCCGGCACCGACGCTACCGAGCATCGAGGTCGAAAAAGAAGGATAAATATGATGTTGGCGACGCTCGCATTCCTTCTACAGATCGATTGGGCCAAGCTTAAGCCAAGCAATTGGTTTGGCGGCCAGATCCTCGAACGCACGCCGGCCGGTCTCTCGATCATTTACATTGTTGCGGTTGGCGTTCTGGTCGGTTTTCTCTTCATTACGTTCGTCGACAATTTTGGACGGCCTCGTTTTCTGTTCGAACTCAATCTCCCCCGCGAGGTCACGAAAAAGCTGACAAAGACGATCACAAATCGAAGTATTCGGGCGTGGCAATTTGTTTTCGTCGCCCTGGCTCTGGTTGTATTCGGATTTCAGGTCTACTGGGTCTATTTTGCGGACACGACCAACGAGGAGTTTCAGGCGCTCGCATACAAGGACCTTCGAACGCGTCGCGTCGGAGGCTCTGCAATGAAACCGTGGGTCCTCGACCGGACCGGAAAGTTAGACGCCTCGCTTGCCGATTACAAGATCGACAGTACAGGCAAGATCGTTCGCAATTATCCGCTCGACACCGAGATGGCTCATCTGTTCGGAAGCGCCTATGGACCGCCCGGTCTTGAACGCACGCTGTTTCCGGCTCAGACAATGGAGATGCCGGAAGCGTGGCAAGTGCTGATGGAATATCGCAAGCCCGAGCCCCAGAACAACGACGTTCGGATCACGATCGACCGCGATCTACAGGGGTACGTCGCCAGCCAGCTCAATGGTAAGAAAGGCGCTATCGTCGTGGTCAATCCGCAGACGGGCGACGTCCTGGCGATGTATTCCAATCCCTCGTACAAACTAAGCCAGGTGAAGTACAGCACGGATTACACCGCCCTGGATCTCGATCAGATGGACAGGCCGCTCTTGAGCCGCGCAACGCGCGAGTATTACATGCCGGGTTCGACTTTCAAGACGGTCACCATGATGTCGGCATTTCGCGGCGGCCACCAGGATTTTCTTGGGTTTGATCTTCCCGCTCCTGACTGCTACACGCCATACAGCGGTTCAAAGCCGATCTGTGACTCGGGCGGAAGCTGCGAGATCTGCGCTGCAAATGTCGGGATTCGCGACGCGTTCAAGGTGTCGAGTAATCAGTACTTCGCTGAGCTTGCAAACTTCCTCGGCCGCGACAGGATGGGCGAAACGGCCCGCCTGTTAGGCATCGCTGCCGTTGAGAAGCCGGAGGAGGCGACGCTCCAGGGGCTTTTCCCTGACATCTGGAATACCAGTAATAAACGCATAGCGAATTCGATCGCTCCGTCGCGGTCAGTCATGGTTACGGGCAAGACCCTCTCGTTGTATGACTTCGGGATCGAAGGAATGGGACAGGGCCTTGCATCGCAAATGACGCCGCTTCAGATGGCACTCGTCGCGGCTGTGCCCGGTAATATGCAAGGCCGGCTAATGAAGCCAAAAATTGAGGCCGACCAGCCGCCGCAAGCATTTTCGCAGTTGCTGTCGCCGCAGCAGGGCGCCGAGGTCCGCGACATTATGTCGACGGTAACGGAAGAGTCCGGCGGGACCGGCGGGGCCGTAAAGGCGGCATTGGCCGGGACGGGTATCGTGGCTGGCGGCAAGACCGGAACCGCGCAAAAGAGTGAAGTTCCCATCTACGATCCAAAAACCGGAGAGAAAAAATTCGTTTTGAAGAAGAAAAAGGATGCACATGGGAATGTTGTCGAATACAAGGACTATCTAACATTTCAGAGGATCGATGGATGGTTCATCTGCATCGCTCCGCTCGAAAACCCGCAAGTTGCCATAGCCGTCGTGATCGAAGATATCGGTAACAAATTTGGCGGCGGGACCGCGGCCCCGATCGCTGCAAACGTGATATTGAAAGCGAGAACACTCGGCCTCTTGGGCGATAAGTACACGCCAAAAGCGCCCCCCGCCAAGCCGAAGAAGCGTACGAGATGAAGAACCGGACATCATCACATTTCTTTATTCTTGTATTGATCGTCATCGTGACAGCGATCTCGCACTACTCGATCTATTACGGCGCGCTTATCCGCGGTTACGAGACTTCTCCGTTGACGGCGTTTCGAAATCTGTCATTGCTCGCGCTTTTGGCGATCTTGCCGATATTCCTAAAACATGTTTTCAAGTACAAGGGGAACTGGACCGTTTATACGGCGGCCGTCCTGATGTTTTCGATCGGTCTGACAGTCCAATATCGACTTTTCAGCGACCCCGAGTATACCTCCAAGAACGACAAAGCAGATGCAATAGCCGCAAAAACCAAGACGCTCCAGCTTCATTTCATTCAGCAAAACTACTCGCCCGAGAAAAAGCAAATGATGGGCTTGCCGCCGACGCCGCCGTCGGATGTCGACTTATCGCAAGAAACGCCTCGACCGTCGAACGACACGCTTCTCCAGGTGATGTTTTCGGGCAACACGGTCAACCCGATCCTGGCGATCATAGGCATGATGTTCGCGTTCCTTTTGGGCCGGCGGGAAAAGGTGCTTGATTATCTCCAAAGGAACGGCTTTCTGCTCGTGCTGCTGACTCTCGTGCCACTTCTGTTTGCGGCGGTAACGTCGCATGCGGGCAAGGCGCTCGGAAACATGACGCCGTGGGAACCCGCAAAAATTCCCTTTCTGATCGGTTTTGCGGCGATCTTGGCGATTCTTTACAAGAATCTTGCGCGGACCTATTGGGGACTTCCCCGAGCGAAGGATGTCCTCCCGCTGGTCGTGATGGCGGTCCTGCCATTCGTGCCCTTTTTCGTTCTCAAGGATTTTGGCCAGATGATGGTCTTCAGCTCGGTATATGCAACGCTGTATCTGGTCGCCGTTCGTCGCTTTTCGCAGAGATTCGTGCTGATCGGCAGCGTGATGGTGGTGCTGTCGGTCCTGATCGTCGGAGCATTGCCGGTCAACACGCAGGAAAAGATCCCGCTGCTGCCAACGGTCGCGGGGCCCGTAAAGAAGGTGCTCCCGAATCGCATTCAGCAGCGGTTTCACCTTTGGCTCGATGGCTTTGACCCGCCGTCGCCCGACACCGACTGGTGGAAAAAAGACTACGACGACTATTACAAGCAGTTTCTTACAAAACATCCCGAAGTGGAAAAGGAAGTTGAGGACGATCCGGAAACCATGCAGAAGAAGATCAATATCGACGCATGGTTCGACCTGCTTGCGTTTCAGCCGGCACAGGCGACATTCGGCATTGCTTCGGGCGGAACGACCGGCCGCGGACTGGGGCTCGGATATCCGGAATTGATCCCCGTTTCCGACTCGGACTATGTCTTTGCCGCAATTGCTGAAGAGCTTGGACTTTTCGGGGGTTTGTTGTTAACCTTGGCCCTGATCGTTTTTGTCAGCGCGGGAGTTCGTACTGCCCTTGATTGCCGCGACATGTTCGGCAAGCTTTGCTCGATCGGTCTTGTCGCGTTTATCGGGTTTCAGGCGTTAGTAAATATCGGCGGCATCACGCGGGCGCTCCCGATGACCGGCATTACGCTGCCGTTTGTCAGTCACGGTGGATTTAGCCTGATCACGAGCTTTTTCATGCTCGGTATGCTGATGGCGTTTTCACACCGAAACGCCGTTGACCGGCAGATCAACGAGCTTCAGATGGTGCCCGAGGAAAGTTCACTTAACTTACTGTAAATAAACGATTT
>DASXPW010000317.1:0-5970 GCA_036493385.1 Pyrinomonadaceae bacterium | reverse complement strand
CATTTTTGTAACGCGAAAATCCTTGCCAAGCAGCGCCTGCGAAGCCGTCGCACCAAGGCAAACAAGTATTCGCGGATGAACAACCTTGATCTCGGCGCCGAGCCAGGGTAGACACGCACGCATCTCGGCGGCATTCGGTTTCTCGTGAATTCGCCGCTTTCCGCGCGGTGCCGGGTGCCATTTAAAATGTTTGACGACGTTTGTTACGTAAGTCTTTGACCGGTCGATCTCGGCCTCTTCCAATGCTTTGTCAAACAGCCTCCCGGCCGGCCCGACGAATGGCCGTCCCTTCAGGTCCTCTTCGTCACCCGGCACCTCGCCGACAAACATCAGATCGGACGGTACTTTTCCATCACCAAAAACGGTTTGTGTTGCATGCTTGTAAAGGTCGCAGCCCTCGCAACCGACTGCGGCATTTTTTAGCGAATGGAATGTTATCTTACCGGGAAAGAAATCACGAGCGCTTCGCTGCGGCACTGCTTTCATTACGTTCACCCGCGAAATAGCACGCAAAAATCGCACCGTTACGGACACGCAGGGATCGGTCGCGCGGCTAAAGCAGGCCTTTTTCCTTGACCCGTATGTATGTTTCCAGCAGCTGCGGACCAAGCGTTTGCGTGGTCACGTCGAGCGCCAGACCGCCCATTGATTCGACGAGTCTTAACGCCGATTCGCGCTGAAAAATGATCTCCTCGGCCGCCGACTGAACGAAAACATCTTTGATGTTCTCCGGCTTGGCGCTAACGGCGACATTCAGATCGCGGTCGCCGATGGTTGCGACCAGAGGGAGATGTCGCGGCCGCAAAAGCTTCAGCGCTCTGATCAGCTCCTTTGAGCTTTCTTTATCTATAACGTCGGTAAGAATGACTATGAAGGCGCGTTTTTTGGTGCTTGAGGCGATGAATTGGAAAGCACGCGCGTACGATGGCTCGATCATTTCCGGCTCGAGGTCGTGAAGTGCCTCGAGGACGGCATCCATATGCTCGAGGCCGCGTTTCGAGGGCAAAAATTTGGTCACGCGTCGACCAAATACCAGCAGTCCTGCGTTGTCGCCTGCGCGGGCGCACGCCGACATAAGAGCCAGGCTCGCGTGGATAGCGGTGTCAAACTTTGTTTCGCCGCCGATCATGCCGGTCATCAGACGGCCACCGTCAAGCGCGATGATGACGGTTTGATCGCGCTCGATCTGATATTGCCGGGTCGTTAGTTTCGATCTTCTTGCGGTCGCCGTCCACGAGATATGTCTTAGTTCGTCGCCGCGAACATAATCGCGCATCGACTCAAACTCGCGTCCCTCGCCGCGACGAACAGCCCGTCGCTGGATCGCAAGGAAGGATTGAGCGCCCAACGCCTTGAGCTCGATCTCGCGTGCCCGCCGCATATTGGGATAGACCTTGACCAACTCAGGCTCGCCGATGAGCGACTGGCACCACACGAGCCCGAGTCGCGAGAGAGATCGGACCGCTGTGCGGCCAAATTCATAACGCCCGCGCCTCGGCGGCGTCAGCGAATAAGTAAACTGCGCGTCCGAGTACGGGTTTAACTTAAATTCTGCCTGACGATCATTATCGAGCCGCATTTCGGGTGGATATTCGTCCTTGATCCGAAGTTGATACGATCGGGAGGTTGGGTTTTCGACCAGAAGCCGGACGTCTGAGGTGTCGCCGATGGCGAATCTTTTATCGAACACGCGTTTGACGACAAGGTCCTGCACCTGTCCACGGCTTCGGAAATAGTCGACGAGGACCGTGATCAGCAATAAGCCGTCATAAGCAAACACGGTCGTGCGCAAAAACGGCAGGTTCCAGGACAACGATAAGGGCACAAGACCGATGATCAGCAGGCCGTAGAACTGACGGGAAAACACAAGCATCTGGGGGCAAATTATAGCGCGACGGGCCGGCCAACGCTTGCCGCGGTTGCGAGGGTCGATCTATGACTTCGGATCCCGGAAGTATTTCAAAATACTTAGCTTTGCAAAAAAGCGCGTATAATACGGTTTTGATACATACGTACGACTCTTCTATGGGAACAGTGACCATAGTGAAGTCTCGCGGTCTCTACACATTTAAACAGGAGTTCGACTATGACCATGAGGACCGTCGGAGCGCTGGTTCAGGAGGCCCTCGACCTGATGGGCAGCGGCTCGCCTGATATGGCAATGCGTCCGGTCTCACTCGCCGTGCAGTCGACTGCGGGAAAGGCTTTGTCCAGAAAACCCGTTCAAGAGCTTGATATCAGCACCTTCGTTAAGGCCAATTGGGGAATACTCTCATTCGGGTGTGCGGCTTTGACACGACCACTACCGCTAAACATCCCGTTTGCTTTAAAGCGTATTGTTCCAACCTTCAACAGTCTTCACGGCGTGCAGGAGATCATTGCGTTGGTTGTGAGTCAGACCCTGGAGCGCGGTGAGCTGCCTCCGCATTTCAAGTTCAACTGGGATGGGGAGTTTGCGGCAAAAGGCGGCCGGCTCCTCTTGCCCAGCGGCTTGCCCAGTGCTCTTCTCGGGACGGTAATCTTCCACCCGGTAAGTGCCGGCGAACCGATCGGTGAGAGATACTGGTTCAGTGTTGGCGATTTTAGGATGTTCGTTACCGAACTTTTCGGCAGACAAGACCTAATGGACCGTATCATCGAGTATCACAAGGACGCCGCGAAACGAATGTCGTGAGAATAATTTCCACCTGAATGCAACTAAAATTCGTCATCACGGCTCAAACAGAGTGACGAATGTCCGGAGGAAATCTCTTGAAAGCCGCGCTCGTTCTGATCTTTTTCGGCGTTTTCTGTGCCGTGTCCTACTCCCAGTCGACAGATCGGGCGGTGGGTGTTCAGGACGTCTACCTTGCGAAGGACGACGGCAAAGGCCAACCGGGAAACGCATCCACAGTCTTTAGCCCAACCGACATCCCGATCTATTGCGTCGTGCAGCTCGACTCAGCAAGCTCGGTAACTGTCAAGATGAACCTTATTGCCGAGAATGTTCCCGGGGTCAAAACCGACACCAAGGTTGTTTCGACGAGTTATACAACGAAGAATGGCGAGAATCGTGTCGATTTTAATGGTCGCCCGGTCGGTAAATGGGTCGCCGGCCTATATCGCGCCGAGATATATGTCGACGGCAAGCTTTCGAAAAATCTTTCGTTTAACATTAAAGGATCGTCCGCCGACACCTCGGGTGGAATAAAAGCGTTCCAGCCGCCGAAGCGCACTAGCCGCGTTACTCCTCATCCAAAACGAAATCCGTACGCCCAAACAACCAACGCGCGGGTCATCAATTACTGATAAGCCGCTTGATGTCGTCGGCCCGCGCCCGTGCCGCGTCCTCGCCGAACTGCAAACACTCGTCGCGCTGCCTCATCCGGTCCGGCCTGATATGAGCGATCTCCGGCACGATGACAATGTCTGCCTTGACGTTATCTCTGTCTGACGCAGCCCGCAGCAGCGTCATTGCCGAGGTGAACAGCATGCCGAGCGCTGACCTTGGCACCTTCCTGAAGTGCCCGCCGCTTGAGAGGAGGTCGACGGCGATGACAACCTCCGCTCCCATTTCTTTTACGGCTTCGACAGGAACGGGCGCGACCAGACCGCCGTCAACCAAAACCCGACCCGCATCGTCTTTTATCGGAAGAAACGCCGCCGGTACCGCACAGCTCGCGCGAATGGCCGGAATAAGATCGCCGCTTCGAATGCGAATTTCCTTTCCCGTCAACATTTCGCACGCAACCGCTGTGAAGGGAATTTTCAGCTCTTCAAACGTTGTGACCGGTAAATGGCGATGGAGAAATCTCGCCATCGGCGCATTTGACAGCAGCGCACGCGGGCTGAAACTCGGTCTGGTCACGTGCCGCCATCTAACGGCGTTTGCCATCGCCTCTATCTCATCGACGCTCATTCCTGAGGCCAATGCGCCGCCGACGAACGAACCGATCGATGTGCCTGAAATGTAATCTGGCGTAATGCCAAATTCATCAAGCACCTTTAGGACGCCGATATGAGCGTAACCACGGGCACCACCGCCCGATAATGCGAGACCGATCTTCTTTCGAGTCATCACAGTGCGATCGCGACAAAGCTGTGCGATCCTCGCCGTTGATTTTAACTGCCGCGTGTGGAAAACTTAAACCCACCGCGATGTCCCTGCACGAAACCATCCCGATAGCCCGACATCAGACGACAGCCGATCTTGCAGCGGGAGAATTTGTGTGTCCGGTCTGTTCACGCGAGGCCCGCGGTTCGATTGTCGATCTCAACGATCTGCCGGAAGAGCTCGCCGTGTTGATCCGTGCAAACGCATTGGAATCGGGTGATGTTGACTCCGCCTGCGAACGATGTGTCCGCTTGTTCGAGCGGGCCAAGAGTCAGATCATCGCCGAAGCCGCCGTTACCAAGGACGGCTCGCATGTCTTGTCGACACCGCTTCGCCTCGACGCCGACGAGCGATTTACAGGCCGCGGCGTAACGATCGCGTTTCTCGACTCGGGCTTTTATCCGCATCCCGATCTGACGACACCGCGAAACCGCATTGTCGCATACCGCAGCCTGCTCGAAGACGACGGCCGACTCGATTCGCTGTTTCAGCCCGACGTCGCAAGCTGGCACGGCATGATGACATCGGTGGTCGCAGCAGGGAACGGCTCACTGTCGAACGGCTTTTATCGTGGGATCGCCCCTGATGCTGATGTCGTCCTCGTCAAGCTCGCCCGGACCGGCCGGATAAGCGATGAGAATATTCGTACCGGGCTCGCCTGGGTGTTGCAGAACCGTGAAAGGTACAGCATCCGCGTCGTAAATATTTCTGCCGGCGGCGATTTTGAAAAGAGCTATCTCAACGATCCGCTGTCCGAAATGGTCGAGGAATGCGCCCGCGTCGGTGTTACCGTAGTTTGTGCCGTTGGAAACGCGGGTCATCTGCCGAATCATCCCGTTTTTCCGCCTGCCTCGGCGCCATCGGCGATCGCCGTCGGCGGGCTTGACGATCAAAATTCGCTCAACCGTGCACGCCGCGGAATGTATCGTTCGTCGTACGGGCCGACGCTCGACGGTTTGCAGAAGCCTGAGATCATCGCCCCGTCGATCTGGGTGCCTGCGCCGATCTTGCCGAACACGCCGACGGCGCAAGAGGCCGAACTTCTCAAAGCGCTGGATGAAGCCGGCGATGATGAGCTGCACGATATCATCAGACATAACGAAGGTGTCGACGGCGAACTCGATGCGGCGCTCGACCGGCCAGTACACAGCATTCGGCAGATCATTATGCTCAAGATGCGCCGCGAGAACGTCATCACTAAACATTACAAATACGTGGACGGCACATCATTTTCCGCGCCGATCGTCTCGTCGGTCGTCGCCCAAATGCTCGAAGCAAATCCGCGCCTCACGCCTCAGGAAGTCAAACGCATTCTGATCACGACGGCCGAACGCCTGCCCCATTACGAGGTCGACCGCCAGGGCTGGGGCGTCATCGAAGCCCGCCGCGCCGTCGAAACCGCTGAATCACTCGGATAAAATACAGCCACTAACTAACACGAACGATCACGAAAGTCTCTGATTTCGTGTCAGTTCGTGTGCGTTCGTGGCTAGATCTTCACCCTAGGGTGTTGAGAACGTATGCGGCGTCGGCCTCGGTGTCGATCTCATTGTCGGCTGTGTCGGGAGCGGCGTAGGCGATGTCCGCTGCCGTCCGTCAAACGGGGTCGAGGTCGGTTTCGGCGTCGCGGGCTCGATGTCGACTTCCGTCGAAGGCGTCACGCTCGGCCGCGGCGTCGGTGTGATCGACGGCGTCGGTGACGGCGTCGGCGTAGGTGTTTTTGAATTTACGTTGAGATTTACGGGCGTCGGCATCGTTATCGATGGGTTGGTATTAAAGTTAAAATTCGAGTCAAATCCGGTGTTGGTGTTCGAGTTTTGATTCGCGTTCAAGTTAGAGTTGTTTGCCGCCGACCCGCCGCGTGTTTTTTGCAACAG
>DASXPW010000316.1:0-5944 GCA_036493385.1 Pyrinomonadaceae bacterium | reverse complement strand
CTGTTAGACCATATCGGCGCAAAGATCGATCCCGAAACGACCGCGTCTGAGCTCTCGATGCCCGAGCAGCAGCTTGTCGAGATCGCTCGCGCATTGGGTTCAAATGCCCGCATCCTGATCTTCGACGAGCCGACCGCGTCGCTTTCGGCTGATGACACCGAGCATTTGTTTCAGGTCATTCGCGAGCTCAAAAGTCAGGGCGTCGGCATGATCTACATTTCACACAGACTTGAAGAGTTGCCCGCTATCGCCGACCGTGTAACGGTCTTGCGCGACGGCAATACGATCGAAACGCGCGAGATTAGCGGCACGACGCGCGAACAGCTTATTCGGCTAATGGTAGGCCGCGATCTTTCAGCGGTCTTTCCGAAACGCGCAGTCGAGATCGGAGAGACCATTTTCGAGCTTAAAAATTTTGGCTGCAAGGCCGCCGGCATTAAAAATATCGATCTGGCAGTTCGAGCAGGAGAAATCGTCGGCGTCGCTGGGTTGATCGGAGCTGGCAGGACCGAGCTTGCAAATACGATCTTTGGCCTGCGGACTCCGGAGTCGGGCGAGATACTTCTTCGAGGACATCCGATCAAGATCGGCCACCCGTGCGAGGCCATCGACTTCGGCATAGCGTACTTGCCTGAAGACCGGCGCCGACACGGTGTCGTGCCAGACTTTCCGATCAGCGCGAACATTACGCTGGCCTCGCTAAAAAAACTATCGAGTTTTGCCGGTTTCAATTTTGGGAAAGAGCGTGCGATCGCCGCCGACTATACTCGTCGCCTCAACGTGAAGACTCCCGCTATCTACAGCCCGGTGTCGACTTTGTCTGGCGGCAACCAGCAAAAGGTCGCGCTGAGCCGCTGGCTGATGACGCAGCCGTCCGTCTTGATCCTCGACGAGCCCAGTCAGGGGATCGACGTCGGCGCAAAGGCCGAAATACACGAGTTGATGGTGGAATTAGCCGAACAAGGCGTCGCGATATTGATGATATCGTCCGAGCTGCCTGAGATCCTCGGGATGAGCGATCGGATCGCTGTGATGGTCGGCGGAACGATCGCCGCGATATTTGATCGTGAAGATGCTACGCAGGACAAGATACTGTCGATCGCCTTGGGAAACTAGATGACGTTCACCGTCGAAAAATATAAACGAGAGATCTCGGCCGGTGCCGCTTTTGCGGTGCTGCTTGTCATCGTCGCCGTCGCAGCACCGCCATTTTTCGACGCAGGAAACTTGCGCGATCTGATCATCAACAACGCCGCGACCATGCTTATTGCGATCGGGATGACCATCGTCATACTTGCCGGTGAGATCGATATTTCCGTCGGGTCACAATTCGCGGTTTGCAGCATCGCCGCCGGCGCGTTGGCGAAAACGGGCATGCCGATCTTACTTGTATTTGTATGTGTCCTTTTGGTCGGCGCCGCTATGGGAGCGTTGAATGGCTTACTGATCGGTTTTTTCAGGCTGCCGTCGATCATCATTACTTTGGCGATGCTTGTGGTCTGGCGCGACGCGCTGCGGTGGGTTACGGAAGGCGCGTGGGTGCAGGACCTGCCGACCGATTTTCAGTGGTTCGGTCTGGGCCAGGGAACGGGTGAATTGTTGATAACCGCGATAACCCTGGCTATTTTCGTCGCCGCCGCCTGGTCGATGAGAAATATCGTCGCCGGACGAGAAGTTTACGCAGTTGGCTCTGAAGCCGAGGCCGCGCGCCTTGCCGGGATCGACCCGCAGCGGGTGGTCTTTTGGGTCTTTGTCATGATGGGAGGCCTTGTCGGTATCGCCGCGTTGCTCAACGCTATCCGGTTCTCAGCCGTTCCCGGAAACGCCGGTGTCGGACTCGAGTTAAAAACGATCGCCGCCGTTGTAGTTGGCGGCACAGCCATAACCGGCGGACGCGGCCGTCTTATCGGCACGTTGATAGGCGTCGCCCTGCTTGGCACCATAGGTACGGCGCTCACGTTTGTCGGTATCAATCCTTTTTGGGAGAAGGCGATCCAGGGCGCGATCATTCTGGCGGCGTTAGCTTCGGATGTTGTTTTAGGACGTTTAGGTTCGAATGGACGTTTCGATCTCATCGGTGAACGCACCGCTCAAAATTGAGCAGGGTTGGCGCGAGCGGCTATTTCCAAATAACGAATGGATCTTGCTGATCGTGTTGGCCATCGAGTGCGCTGTGTTTGGCGTTACGGGAAACAATTTCCTGACCGCCGGCAATTTTTTCGAGATCACGAGATTAGCCGTCGAGATCGGCCTGCTCGCACTTGTCATGACGCCGATCATCATCACCGGCGGCATCGACTTGTCAGTCGGCTCGATGATGGGCTTGTCGGCCGTCGTGATGGGCGGCCTTTGGCGCGATGGTGGATTGCCGATCTGGCTCGCCATCATCATTACGCTCGCGGTCGGCCTGTTGGGCGGAGCGCTCAACGCCGCGATGATCACGCGGCTGAAATCTCCGCCTCTGATCGTCACGCTCGGCACATTTTCGTTATTTCGCGGCATCGCGGAGGGCTTGACGCGCGGCATCGAAAATTACTCCGGCTTCTCGCCGTCGTTTCTGTTTCTCGGGCAAGGATACGTCTTCGGAGTCATCCCGACGCAGCTTTTCATTTTCGTTCCAGCGATCGTTGGGGTTTGGTGGTGGATGCACCGAACGGCTTTCGGCCGCAGCCTTTACGCGATCGGGTTTTCGCCGGAGGGCTCGCGGCACGCCGGAATCAGGGTCCGACGCAGACTTAACATTATTTATTGTCTTTCAGGTTTGGCCTCGAGCATCGCAGCCGTGATCTACGTGGCCCATCTCGGCCAGGCAAAATCGGACGCCGGCACGGGCTACGAATTGACGGCGATCGCTGCTGTAGTACTTGGCGGTGCTTCGATCTTCGGCGGCCGCGGCACCGTGCTCGGCACTGTACTGGGCTTATTCGCTATCGTGCTGCTGCAGAACGGTCTTCGGCTTAGTGGTCAGCCGACCGAGATGGCCGGAGTGCTGACCGGAGCGCTGCTGGTGGTGATAATCATGGCCGACCGCGTTTTTCGGAGCGGCGGTTTAAGGCTAACGACGGAAAGCGATTCAGAGGAGGAATTTCAGGTGAAAAATTGGCAGATCGGTGTTTTGAGCTTTGTGATCCTGCTTGCGGCACTAATTGTCGCCGGCACAAACTGGATGCTCGTTCGTTCGATCAGGGACGAACGCGGTGTGGCTCCGGCGCCTCAAACTCAACCGGCAAAAGGAAAGAAAAGCGTGATCGCGATGATGCCAAAGGCAAAAGGTGATCCGTATTTCATCAGTTGCCGAAAAGGTGCCGAAGCGGCCGCTCAGGAACTCGGGGCCGAGCTTTTGTGGGACGGTCCTACCGATCTTGACCCGGCAAAACAGAATGAAGTCGTCGAAGCCTGGATAACCCGCGGCGTCGATGTCATCGCCGTGAGCGTCGAGAACAAAGAAGGCATCTCGACCGTTTTGAGAAAAGCTCGTTCAAAGGGCATAAAGGTCGTCACCTGGGACGCCGATGCGGAAAAAGATGCGCGCGATTTTTTCGTCGATCAGGCCACACCGCAGGGCATCGGCGAGACGCTTACCGATGAGGCCGCGAGGATCATGGGTGGCAAAGGCAAATTTGCCATCATCACTGCTTCCTTGAGCGCCGCAAATCAGAACGAGTGGATCAAATACATAAAGCAGCGCCTTGCCGAAAAATATCCGGATCTGCAGCTCGTCGCTATCCAGCCAAGCGAGGGCGATCGCGATCGCGCATTCCAGGAGACGCAAAATGTCTTGAAGGTCTATCCCGACGTCAAGCTTGTGATGGGCATCGCGGCGCCGGCCGTTCCCGGCATCGCCGAGGCGGTAAAACAGTCGGGCCGCAATGATGTTAAGGTCACCGGCTTGTCTCTTCCAAACATGTGCAAGCCATATATCAAAGAGGGAATTGTCGACAGCATCGTGCTCTGGAACACTCTCGATCTTGGCTACCTCACGGTCTATGCATCAAACGCTCTCGCCAACGGCACGCTCAAGCCGGGCGACGATAAGATCCAGGCCGGCCGATTGAAGGATATTCAGGTCGCCGGCGACGAAGTGATGCTTGGCAAGCCGTTCATCTTTAACAAAGCGAATATTGATCAGTTTGATTTTTGACGGCACGGATTTACTATGAACCCATGAACGAAGCCGCGTTATTATCATGTTCGTATAGGACATACTTCTAAGCTATGCGAATAAAAGACATTGCCCGTGAGGCGGGAGTCTCGACCGCGACGGTTTCTCACGTGATCAATGGGACAAAATACGTCGCCGATGCGACCCGGAAACGAGTCGAATCGGCCATCTCAAAATTCGATTATCATCCGAACGCGCATGCTCAGATGCTCGCGCTCGGACGCAGCAAAATGATCGGGCTGCTCGTATCGGATATTGCAAATCCGTTCTTCCCTGAGATCATCAAGAGCATAGAGGCCGCTGTCTTCGCGAGCGGTTATCATCTCATCCTGCTAAACACGAATTACGAGACAAGCCGCGCCGTCGAGTACGTTCAAAGGCTGATCCAGATGAAGGTCGCCGGGATCATACTCATGATCGCCGAGTTTGACCAGGCCCTGATCGCCGAGGCCAAAAAAAAGAAGACCAGCATCGTCTTTCACGATCTCGGCATCGTCGGTGAGAGGATGAGCAACATCATCCTCGACTATGCCGTCGGTATCGAAGAAGCGGTCCAGCATCTCGTCTCGCTTGGTCATAAGAGCGTCGTCCATATCGCAGGTGCGCACGAGATACATTCGGCCGCCGTCCGCCGCCAGGCGTTCATCGACGCGATGAAGCGAAATTTGCCAAAAGATCATAAACCGAGAATTTACGAAGGCGATTTTCGATTCGAGGGCGGTCGCCGCGCCGCCAACCAGATACTTCTGGAGAAGGACCTCCCGACCGCCGTCGTCGTTGCTAACGACCTGATGGCGCTTGGGGCGATGCAGGAGTTCAAGGCCGCGGGGCTGCATATTCCAAAGGATATTTCGGTCATCGGTTTCGATGACATTTCGTTCGCGATCCTGGCTGAGCCGGCATTAACGACGGTTTGTTCACCACGCGTCGAGATCGGCCGTCGCGCGTTTGAGGCGCTGATGCTGACGGTCGATAAGCCGCACCAGCTCGGCGTCGAGATCCGAATTCCGACGTATCTGATCAAGCGCGGGTCGACAGCTCCGCCCCGAGAGCAGCGTTCCGATCGGCGAAAGTGACTGCTCTTCAACTTATTACCAAAATGCAAAAGTTCAAACTTTTAAGGATTCTCGTTCTCGTGCCAACCGCAATAAGCCTTTTCCAAAGCGCTGCGGCCCAATCCAGCTATTTCAGCGACTGGCCGCTCGGCACATCGCCACGGGAGATCGGCAAGCGGCTCGCAGAAAATTTCGCTAAGCGTAATTTCGACTATCAGGGCGGGAAGCGTGAGTTTGTGATCTATCCCGAGGCATGCGCATGGTACGGCGCGCTCAACGTCGTGGGCGAGATCGGTGACAAGGACCTGAACGAGACTCTCGTGCGCAAATTTGATCCCTTTCTGACAGCGGACGGCGCCAAGCACATTTCACAGCAAGCCCACGTCGACTATCACGTCTTTGGCATTGTCCCGCTCGAGCTGTTTCTGCAGACGAAAGACAAAAGATACCTCGACCTTGGTCTGGGCTTCGCGGACAAACAATGGGAAAAAACGACGCCCGACGGCATCACCGCCGAGGCGCGATATTGGATCGACGATATGTATATGATCACGGCGCTTGAGGTGCAGGCCTACCGCGCGACCCGCGATCAAAAATACCTGGATCGGGCTGCGAAAACGATGGCCGCGTATCTCGATAAACTGCAGCAGCCCAATGGCCTTTTCTTTCACGCGCCCGACGCGCAGTTTTACTGGTCTCGCGGAAACGGCTGGGAGGCGGCCGGTAG
>DASXPW010000315.1:0-8491 GCA_036493385.1 Pyrinomonadaceae bacterium | reverse complement strand
AAAAAACTTTTTAAGCATCATAGCGACAGATTCGAGTAGATATGAACTAATTAGATCGAATTCAAGTCGCGGAACGACATGGGAAATGTGGATAGTTCCTGCCGGTGCCAAGCCTCCAGAGATTGAACAGTCGGTATGGTCCTATAGAACCGAACCTGGGTCGCGTCCCTATCTGTTTACATGGGAAAACATTTTTGAGGATGACATTTGCCCTCCGGTTGACGACTTAAAACTTTTTGCGGAGTTTTTGAGGGCAAATCCAGACGCTCGAGGAAACATTGTCATCCGCAGCAAGCGATTGGGAACCGTTGAAAAGATTCGCCAGCGAGTTTTATTGACGTTGTCAAAAACCTATCGGGTGCCAAAGTCAAGACTTCGACTTTTTGTCGATAAGGAAATCCCCACGACGATGAAACCGCGAGTAGAATATTGGTTCGTTCCTTAGCTGATGCTCTACCCTCAATACTTCATTGACGATCTGAAAAACCGGGCGGATATTGTCCGGATAATACAGCCGTATGCGGAGTTGAAGAAGAAGGGCTCGAACTGGATGGCGTGTTGCCCGTTTCATCAGGAAAAGACGCCGTCGTTTTCGGTCAATCCGTCGAAAGGGTTTTATAAGTGTTTCGGGTGTGGCAAGGGCGGGAGCGTTTATAACTTCTTGATGGAAATGGAAGGGCTGAACTTTCCAGAGGCTATAAAACGCGTTGCCGAGATCACCGGCGTGATGCTGCCCGAGCCGATAGATGACGAGCAATACGCTCGGACAAAAAAGAAAAAAGAAGAGAAGAAAAAGATCGCCGACGAGATTATCGAACTCAATCGTCTCGCGATGGAGTTTTGGGAATCGGAACTTGGCGGCAAACGAGCAAAAGCGGCGCGAGAGTACTTAGAGAAACGGGGGCTTTCGACTGAAACGCAAAAGACTTTTCGGATCGGTTTCTCACCTGATACTTGGGATTCGCTTCTCACCGATCTCAAGGAGAAAGGCGCTGACGAAAAGCTGATCGAGCAAAGCGGTTTGGTTGCAAAAAATGAGGAGCGAAATAGTCTATACGACCGTTTTCGCGGGCGAATAATGTTTCCGGTTTTGGACGTGAATGGAAAACCGATCGCATTCGGTGCGCGTGCCATGGGCAAAGACGAGCCGAAATATCTAAACTCGCCCGAAACCCCGGCGTACATTAAAGGGCAGCATCTCTATGGTTTGTTCCAGTCGAAAACGGACATTCGGAATAGGCCGATCAACCTTAGATACGCAATTTTAGTAGAAGGCTATCTTGATCTATTAGCCCTATATGAATTCGGCATTCAAAATACGGCAGCAAGTTTAGGGACGGCATTTACTACTGAACAGGCTCGACTGCTCAGTCGTTTCACAAAGCGCGTAGTCGTTAATTACGACGGCGATGAAGCAGGCATCAAAGCTGCCCGACGAGCTATTGAATACCTGTTACCTCAGGATCTTGAAATAAAAGTACTCATCCTCCCTGATGGAAAGGATCCAGACGATTTCGTGCGGCAATTTGGGACCGATGCTTATAATGAGGTCCGAGGCAAGGCTTTACCTTATTTGCAGTTCTGTCTCGACACCAGCGTCAGAGGCAGAAATCTTTCAAATGCGGATCAAAAGTCCGCCGCAATTGAAGAGGTGCTTCCGATCGTCTCAGCGATCCGCAATCCAATTAAACGACAGGAAAGTTTTGGACAGATTGTAAGTTACTTTCGAATCAATGATGCCGATTACAAAAAGGAACTGGCTAAGATCGTTCGGACTGACTCTTCAAAGGCGCCGGCGACGGTCCATCAACAGGTTCTCAGAGTTTCCCAAAATAAGATAACGATCGCCGAACAACGGTTGTTAGAACATCTGATCTACGACCCGGAGCTTCAATCGCTCGTCTTGCCTACGCTCGAGGCCTCGGACTACGAATCGCTCGCGACGGCGTCAGTCTTTAGGGCTCTGATGGAACTTCGCAGCAAAGGCGAGGAGCCGACTCTGGCGAATCTCGGCGAATTGACGGATGAGGGTGAGATCGCAGATGACTTCGTCCCGCTGCTCCTGATGACCGAACCAAAGCGAGAACCTGGCGAGGATATCGAAACCGTTCTTAACGAAGCGGAAAACTGCGTCGTCAGCTTGCGGCTAATGGCGATAAACAATCACATTTCCGAACTCCTGCGTGAACAGGTCCTGGCTGAGCAAGGCGGCGATACGGAAACGGCCAACCAGCTAGCCCGCGAATCCATCGAATTAGCGAAAATGAAGCGTGAGTTTCAGCAAAGACTCGCTAACTTGTGATATTATTGGCTATTTGTACACAGGACGCCCGCCCGGAACGAACACGGGCCCTTTATCATATTTAAGTAATTAACAGACAACGAATTAGGGCGTTCGCCCTATCTAAATCCTTCATTTCTGGTATGGCAGATTACGACGAAAAAGAAGACCTTATGGACCGCTTGCTGGCCATCGGCAAGCGAAAAAAATTTTTAAGCCTCGACGAACTCAATCAAGAGATCCCGGCGAATATGATGTCCGCCGATGATCTGGAAGATGTTTTGGAGCGTCTTGAGGGTGCAAATATTCCCGTGGCCGAGACGGACGCCACGCTCCTGGAACGCGCGTCGTCGATGGCGCTTGACGAAGAAGAAGAGGACGTGGACGACGACGAGCTTGATCTCGATCTATCGGCCGGGGCCCTCGATAAATCTAACGACCCGGTGCGGCTTTACCTCCGCGAAATGGGTATTGTTCCGCTTCTGACGCGCGAAGGCGAGGTTTCGATCGCCCAGCGAATAGAACGCGGTCAGATAAAGACACACAAGGCTATTTCCCGTTCGCCGATCGCGGTCGAGCGGCTGATCAGGATCGGTGACGATCTGCAGGCTTCTCGGATGACGATCCGCGAGACCGTTTCGTTCTCGGAGCAGGCCGAGATATCGCTCGAAGAGGACAAGGCCGAGGAGTATATGCGGTGGACGCTCGAGGGCATCGCAACTATTTCTCAGCACTACAAGGAAGCGCTAAAATCGTGGCGCACATTGCTCAAAGAGCAGGAAAAGACCAAGGGCAAGAAGACCAAGAGGCTGATGCGGTTAAAACGACTGACCGCGCGTGCGCGGCTCGAGATCGCGCAAGAGATCAAGAACCTCAATCTGACCGAGCATTCGAATCAGATATTGATCGCCTCGATCAGAAAGGTGGTCGAGGAGATCAAAAAGCACGAGAACATCCTGAAACGGGCGCAGGGCCGGCTCGACAAAAAACCGAGCGACCCGAATGAGAAGAAGGAGCTTCGTGTAAAGGTCCGCGACAACAAGGCGATTCTGACTGAGATCGAGGAGAAATATCACCTGCCGGTCGTCGAGATCAAACGATCTTATCAAACGATCGTCGTCGGCGAGGCTGAGACCAATCAGGCTAAACGTGAATTGGTCGAGGCCAACCTTCGACTGGTGGTTTCGATCGCGAAGAAGTATACCAATCGCGGCTTGCAGTTCCTCGATCTTATCCAGGAAGGCAACATCGGTTTGATGAAGGCCGTCGATAAATTCGAATGGCGGCGCGGTTATAAATTCTCGACATATGCGACGTGGTGGATCCGGCAGGCGATCACGCGTGCCATCGCCGACCAGGCAAGGACGATCCGTATCCCGGTGCACATGATCGAGACGATCAACAAGCTGATCCGCACATCGCGCCTTCTCGTGCAGGAGCTTGGCCGCGAACCCACTTCGGAAGAGATCGCGAAGCGAATGGATATTCCGGTGTCGAAGGTCCGCAAGGTCCTCAAGATCGCGCAGGAACCGATCTCACTCGAAACGCCGATCGGCGAAGAGGAAGATTCGCATCTGGGCGACTTTATCGAAGACAAATCGATCCTCAACCCTGCCGAGTCGGTCACTTTCTCCAACCTGCGTGAGATCACGGACGAGGTTCTGGCGACGCTGACGCCGCGTGAGGAAAAGGTGATCAAGATGCGGTTCGGTCTCGGCAACACAGGCTCGGAGCACACGCTCGAAGAGGTCGGCCAGCACTTCGCCGTTACCCGCGAGCGTATTCGACAGATCGAAGCTAAGGCGCTCAGGAAACTGCGCCATCCGTCGCGGTCGCGTCGGCTGAAGGCATTTTTGGAAGGTAAGCAATAGTTTGGAATTCACGCTTTAGCGTGCCAGGCTATACAATTAATAAGTTAAATGGAGTTTCGACTTTCAGCGGTTTTAGCCGCCTAAAGGCGGGACTCCAAACTTTTTATGTCGATCGCGGGGCAGATATTTTGGATCATCATACTTTCCGTTGTCGTGGCGTCGATCGCCTGGACGGTCACACAGGAGGAGATCTTTGGCGAGTGGCGAAACTACTGTAAGGACAAGAGTAAGAGCTGCCGCACCATCCTTCAACGCAAATTCTTCTACGTTTTTACCTGCGAATACTGCTTTAGCCACTGGGTGACGCTTGTCGTCTTGATAATCACAGGTTTTCGGATCTTGTTCGACGACTGGCGAGGATACGTGATCACTTTCTTCCTTCTACCGTGGGTTGCGAATCAGTGGATGAGTCTCTACCGCTTGATGCGAGTGGACATCAAGCACGAAAATCTGCTGGCTGAACAAGTCGAGAAAGAGAACGGCAAAAAGGTATGAGTCACTTATACCTTTTTTGAAAACGCTTTTGCCTCACCTAAGGCTTCGTCAAGAGACGTGACCTTCCCGTCAAGCTGCTGCTCATATATATTGTCAAGTATCTGCCTGAATAGCGGACCCGGCTCCAAACCAAGCTCGATAAGATGTCGTCCCAGCAAGATCGGGTCGGGCGCCTTTTTTTCGATCTCGAGGTCGCGGACCTTTTTTATGAACCATTCCTGCGCCTCGGAGCCAAAACGCTTTTCCGGAGGCAGCCAGTCGGGATTTCGGCCCAGGCTGTCGGCTTTGGCAACGCGATAAAGTAGGTCGGGCTCGACCTTTCGAGCGAGGCGACGAAATGCTCCGTCACCAACGGGCCTTTTCGATTCCGCTTTGTAAAATTCGCCCGGCTTTAGATGGTATTTCACGAGCTGAACGACCTGGTGTCGAACGTCATATCCATTGACCGTGTAGATCCCGAGCCGATCAAGAAATGTAAGCGTGGGCTCAACACCAGCCTCATCATGATCGTGCGACCGCCAGCGGCCGTCAAAGAATTTCGTCGTCGTCGGCTTGCCGAGATCGTGAGCAACCGCGGCCAACATGACGGTCACCTTTTTTTCGTATGGCAGATCGTCGATCAGTTTTCGGGCCTCGTCGGCGACCATCATCGTGTGAATGTCGACATTTCCCTCCGGATGCCATTCAGGTTCCTGCGGCACATCTACCAATGATTGAAGCTCTGGAAAGATCTGCCGAACAACGCCAAGATCGTATAGCCATCTTAGACCCACGGACGGGCGTTTTGCCCTTAGCAAAAGCTTTTCAATTTCGCCCCAGACACGTTCATGCGGGAGATCGGTGACATCGATCGTCCTGCAGAGTTCGGCGGTTTCCGGTGCGATGTCAAATTCGAGCCGTGCTGCAAACTGCGCCGCGCGCAAAACACGAAGTGAATCTTCTACAAAAGTCTCCGACGAGACATGACGGATGATCCTTTTCTCGAGGTCTTCCCTCCCGCCCGTCGGATCGATGATCTCGCCGGTGACGGCATCTTTCAGGATCGCGTTGATAGTAAAGTCGCGCCGGCTGCATGCGTCCTCGAATGACATATCGGGGTCGCCCTCGACGATAAAGCCACGATGTCCTGACCCGACTTTTCTTTCGCGCCTCGGCAGCGAAACGTCGAGATCGTCGCCGATCTTGTAGACGGTAAACGCCTCTCCGACGACATTGACGTCACCAAAAGTGTCTAGTATTTCGCGCAGTTTTTCGGGCTGGATGCCATACACCTCGACATCCCAATCCTTGTGTGCTATGCCCATCAGCTCATCTCGGACGCAGCCGCCGACAAGCATAGCCCTTCCGCCGGCGGAACCGATCGCGTTTGCGATGTCTGAGATTTTTTGCGGGGATCGGCTCACAAGAAAGAGTTAACCACGAAAATACACGAAAATCACACGAAAAGATCGTGAGTGAAATGTTCGTGCCGACTCGTGTTATTTCGTGGCTAAGCTTCTTCGGATCACTTATTCAAACGCTCGGACAGATACGACTCTAACGAGGCGACCCCGACGCGCTCCTGTTCCCAGGTGTCGCGGTCGCGGACGGTGACGGCATTGTCTTCAAGCGACTGATGGTCGACCGTCACGCAGAACGGCGTACCGATCTCGTCCTGGCGGGCATAGAGCTTACCAATGCCGCCCGTATCGTCGTAGACGGCGCGCATGGACGGCTGCAGATCGTGCTTAATTTTCTTAGCCATCTCGACAATTTCAGGTTTGTTCTTGGCAAGAGGCAAAACAGCGACCTTGATCGGCGCCATCTCGGGCGTAAGTTTTAAGATGACGCGGGTCTCGCCTTTCTCGTTTGTTTTCTCGGTGTAGGCATCCATCATCACCGCTAACAAGGTCCGATTGACACCGATCGCCGGCTCGATAACGTAGGGATACAACCGCTCGTTCGTTTGCGGGTCAAAATATGACAGGTCTTCCGTCGAATCAGGGTTGATCCGATTTCCTTCGGCGTCCTCCGGTTTTTTAGAGTGAACGCGAAGGTCGAAATCGGTTCTATTTGCGATCCCGATCAGTTCATCCCACTGTTTCTCCTCGTCATCGCGCTCAGGAAAATAGCGATATAGAAAGTCGACCGTTCGGACCGCGTAGTGAGCCAGCTCCGCTTTTGACTGCTCGTATTGCTTTAGATTGCTGGCAGAAATACCCAGCGACTCGATCCACTTTTTAAAGCCGTCGATCCACTCCTGATGGAGCCGGGCAGCGTCCTCCGGCCGGCAAAAATATTCCATCTCCATCTGCTCAAATTCGCGTGTACGAAAGATGAAATTGCCGGGAGTGACCTCGTTTCGAAACGCTTTGCCGATCTGGGCGATGCCGAAGGGCAGCTTTCTGCGCGACGTGTTGAGGACATTGGCAAAATTGATGAAGATGCCTTGTGCCGTTTCAGGCCGAAGGTATGCGAGCGCCGCCGGATCGTCATCCTCAGAGACCGCGCCGACGGTCGTCTTGAACATCAGGTTAAACTCGCGAGCTTCCGTCAGGCTACATTCCGGGCTATCGCCGGGATGAACATCGGTATGAAGGAGGCATCGCACGTCGTGCAGCTTGTCGAGGCGAAAACGTTCCTTGCAGGTTCGGCAATCGACGAGCGGATCATGAAATGTCTGCTCATGACCCGAATACTTCCAAACCAGCCGGTTTTGAATTATCGATGAATCAATCCCATCGATGTCGTCTCGTTCATAGACGAGCCATCTCCACCAGCTCTTTTTGATGTTGTTTGCCAATTCGACGCCGAGCGGGCCATAGTCCCACGACGACCCAAGCCCGCCATAGATCTCGGAGGCCGGAAAAACGAATCCCCGGCGTTTCGAGAGGGAGACAATAGTTTCAATATTCGGTGCCGACATAAAAAATCAGACCATGCGTTTGAGTCCGAGATGTTCCTCGAACGGAAGAAAGTCCCTGTCGCTGTGAAGTAATTCGTATTTGTCGATGATACAGCGAGTCGCGATCAACGTATCGACGGTCTTGCGAATGGTTATACCTTTCGCGCGAAGCGCAATGTAGTTTCGAGCTGCTTCTATCGCCACGCGGTAGCCGCCTACAACAACAAATTCCGCGAGACCGAATAGCCGCAAAGTCTCCCTGAAAATCATCGGCTCGCTGCAGCCTTGAAGCACTTCAGCAAGAACCAGATCTCCGATAAGAATGGTCTCCCTTCCTAAAATGAAATCGAGTTTGTCGGTTTGCGGGGTATCAGTCTCGTTTATGTAATCGATCCAGACCGAGGAATCAACGAAGATCACTTATCCAGCCTCATCGCTTCGAGATCCCCTTCCCAATGAAACTTGCCTCGCAATTTGCGCAAATCCAGTTGGCGTCGCGTTCGTAAAAGCTCTTTCAAGGCGAGATCTACAACCTCTCGTTTGGTCTTTAAGCCGGTTGCTTTGAGTGTTGCTTTCATCAGCCTATCGTCGATCTCGATGTTGGTTCGCATATGTGTATAACCTGTGTCAGTTATACACACGATACAATAGAGCGATCAGTTGGTCAAGAAACAGAAAGGACGGCGTTAACGCCGCCCTTTTTCAAAAGAATCCTTAAGGATCTTCTTATTCTTCGCCGCCGCCGGAGGCTTTCGCCTTCTCCTCCTGAAGAACGGCCTTTCGGGAAAGCTTGATCTTATTGCCTTCCTTACCGATGCATTTAACGAGTATCTGCTGGCCTTCCTTAAGCTCATCTCTAACGTCGCGAACGCGCCGGTCGGAGATCTCGGAAATGTGCAGCAGTCCGTCAAGACCCGGCATGATCTCGACAAATGCGCCGAAATCGACGATCCGCGACAC
>DASXPW010000314.1:0-5957 GCA_036493385.1 Pyrinomonadaceae bacterium | reverse complement strand
CAACGTCGGACTGCTGCTGAGAGGCGTTGAAAGAAAAGAGATCGAACGCGGGCAGGTGATCGCCAAACCGGGATCGATAACTCCGCATACGAAGTTCAAGGCAGAGGCCTATGTCCTGACCAAAGAAGAGGGCGGCCGACACACGCCATTCTTCACAGGCTATCGTCCTCAGTTCTATTTCAGAACAACTGATGTGACAGGAGTGGCAAAACTTCCCGAAGGCGTCGAGATGGTCATGCCCGGCGACAATATCCAGATGGAGATCGAACTGATCGCTCCCATCGCTATGGAAAAAGGCCTCCGGTTCGCTATCAGAGAAGGCGGCCGTACAGTCGGTGCCGGGACAGTGTCAGATATCGTTGAGTAGGAAATATGTTGAACGAAAAGATCCGCATCAAGCTTAAAGCTTACGATCACCGCGTTCTGGATCAATCGACGCAAGAGATCGTCGATACGGCAAAACGCACGGGCGCCAGGATCGCGGGACCGATACCGCTTCCGACGATCAAGAACAAGTGGACGGTTCTGCGTTCGCCGCACGTAGATAAGAAATCGCGCGAACAGTTTGAGATCCGCACGCACAAACGGTTAATGGACATTCTCGATCCGACGGCTGAAACCGTCGATGCGTTGATGCGTTTGGACCTGCCGGCGGGCGTCGATGTGGAAATAAAGGCTTTTGGTAAGAGCTAGGAAATTTGCGCTTTGCAATTTTCGATTTGCGATCTCGTAAAAATAGGTCGCCTGTCAAAATCGCAAATGGAAAATCGAAAATTGGAAATAAAAAGATGATCAGCGGAATCATTGGAAGAAAGGTCGGAATGACGCAGATCTTTGCCGAGGATGGTACGGTTACTCCCGTGACGGTCATCAAGGCAGGCCCTTGTGTTGTTGTCCAGACAAAGAGCGCGGCGGGACGCGACGGCTACAACGCCGTTCAGCTCGGACTTGTCGAAGACAAACCGGTGCGTTTGAAGAATGTTACAAAACCGCTTCGCGGGCATTTTGAAAAGACCGGCGGCGGCCTTCCTCCTACACGCGTATTGAAGGAGATCAGGCTGACTGCGGAGCCGGAGGCCGCGATCGGGGACCAGATCAAGGTAGACCTATTCGCCGACGGTGACAAGATCGAAGTTGTCGGTCGCTCAAAAGGACGTGGATTCGCGGGCACCATTAAGCGGCACAATTTCAGCCGCGGTCCCGAGTCGCACGGTTCGATGAGCGTCCGTGCACCGGGCTCGATCGGTCAATCGGCCTATCCTTCGCGTGTGATCAAAGGAACGCGTTCGAGCGGTCATATGGGCGACGCGCGGGTGACGATCAAAGGTTTGACGGTTGCTAAAGTTGACGCTGAAAACAATCTGTTGATGGTCCGCGGCGCAGTGCCCGGAGCGAATGGAAGTTTAGTGGTTGTGAAGAAGAGTTAATTGTTAATTGTTCATTGGCAAATTGTAAATTGGCCCCCCAATTAACAATCGTCCAAATCACAATTAACAATTACGGAGATGGAAATGTTATGCCTACCGTAAAGGTTCGCAATTTGAAGAATAAGGAAGTTGGCGAGGTCTCGCTGTCAGACGCCGTGTTTGGCGCCGAGCTGAACGAGTCGCTGATCCACGCAGCTGTGATGAATTACCGGGCGAATGGACGCAGTGGTAATTCAGCCACGAAAACCCGCGGAAATGTGTCGGGCTCTGGCCGTAAGCTCTGGAAGCAGAAGGGAACAGGCCGGGCGCGCATCGCGTCGCTTCGCTCGCCTCTATGGAAGGGCGGCGGCAACGTCCACGGACCTCAGCCGCGCGATTGGTCATACCAGATGCCGAAGAAAATGCGTCGCGGCGCGTTGCGGTCGGCATTGTCCGAGCGGCTTCGCGAGGGAAACCTGATCGTCATTGACGAATTCGGTCTCGCATCGCCAAAGACAAAAGATTTTCTCGGCGCGATCGGAACACTTGGGTTGATCGAGAATAAAAAGCGGGCAAAAACGCTGATCGTTGATTCGCTGGATAATGCAAATCTTATTCTTTCGTGTCGAAATGTTCAAAAGACAAAAGTCACGAATAGTTTTGGCCTGAATATTTACGACATCGTTTTCCACGAAAAGCTTGTTATCTCAAAATCGGCGATCGAGGAGTTGAACAACCTGCTCGACCCCGGAAAAGAGAGAGGCGAGGCCGAGGAGCCGGTCGAAGAAAAAGTGAAACCGAAGCGTGCCGCGAAGCCGAAAGCGGAAACCGCTTCTGGGGGAGAAACTCCGTCGCCAAAGAAGCGTGCGAAGAAAGAAGCTCCTGCAGAGGAGGTAACGAACAATGAGTAAGTTATCAACCTGGGATATTTTGAGATCGCCGGTCGTTACCGAAAAGAGCGTCATTCTCAAGGAAGACTCGACCGATGAGGACAGTGGCCGCAAACAGGGCCAGGTATTGACGTTTCGCGTCGATCGAAAGGCTTCTAAGCCAGAGATCAAGAGTGCTGTCGAAGAGATCTTTAATGTGAAGGTCGCCGCCGTCCGGACCGTTCAGTACGAAGGAAAGCTCAAGAAACGCGGTCGGCAGGAAGGCCGGCGAGCGAGCTTCAAAAAGGCCTACGTGACACTGCGAAAAGGTGAGCCGATGGTCGATTACGGCGAAGCGATCTGATCGATGGAGAATTGATAATTGAAAATGGAAAATTGCAGAGCAGCTAATTGTCCATTATCCAGTTTCAACTATTAATTGAGTTTGTTATGGGAATCAAGAAATTAAAACCTACATCGCCGGCGAGAAGGTATCAGACCTATCTGACGCGCGATGAATTGACCCCGAACGCAGAACCCGAAAAATCTCTGCTCGTGGCCAAGACGAGAATTTCAGGCAGGAACAGCGACGGTCGTATCACAATTCGGCGTCGTGGGGGCGGCCACAAGCGGTTTTATCGCATGATCGATTTTAAGCGTGACAAGGCCGGCATTCCGGGCCGTGTCGCACAGATCGAATATGATCCGAACCGCTCCGCGCACATTGCCTTGGTTGCGTATCTCGACGGAGAGAAGCGATATATCATCGCACCTGTCGGTTTGAAGGTCGGCACGACGATCGTTAGCGGCGAAGAAGCCGAAATTTTGCCGGGAAATGCTCTGCCGATCAGAAATATCCCACTGGGGACTGAGGTTCACAATGTCGAGCTGAGACCCGGAAAAGGTGGCCAGTTGGTTCGATCGGCGGGCGGCTTTGCTCAGATCGTCGCTAAGGAAGGCGATTACGCTCAGCTTCGCATGCCTTCCGGCGAGGTCCGACGTGTTCCCGTCGTTTGCTATGCAACCGTTGGCCAGGTCGGAAACACTGAGCACGAAAATGTTTCGCTCGGTAAAGCCGGACGAAACCGCTGGATGGGCAAACGCCCGAAAGTTCGCGGTGTCGCCATGAACCCGGTCGATCATCCGCACGGCGGCGGCGAAGGTAAAACGTCAGGCGGTCGCAATCCGGTCACTCCGTGGGGTCAACCGACACGCGGCTATAAGACGCGTCGTAATAAACGAACGCAGAACATGATCGTTCGCGACAGGAGGCGGAAATAAATGACGAATGTCGAATGACGAATGTCGAATGAATGACTTCGACAATTCGTAATTCGAAATTCCGAATTCGAAATTGTTATATGCCACGTTCAGTTAAGAAAGGACCATACATTGACCTGAGCATCTCGCGAGCGCTCAGAAAGATCCGAGAGGGCGGCTCGAAGCCGCCGGCGATCCGCACATGGTCTCGCCGCTCGACGATCTCGCCGGAGATGGTTGGACTCACTTTCGGGGTTCATAACGGCAAACGGCACATCCCGGTTTTTGTGACCGAGAACATGGTCGGGCACAAGTTGGGTGAATTCTCGCCAACGCGAATGTTTAAGGGTCATCCCGGAACAAAGTCGGAGAAAGCGGCTAGGAGGAAGTAGGCCGTGGGCGGTCGGCAGTTGACGGTAAGCTCGTTACTGCTAACCGCATACCTCCAACCGCAAACTTGATTCTATGGAAGCGATAGCAAAAACAAAACACCTCAAAGGCAGCCCGCGAAAGGCCCGTCTGGTCATCGATCTGATCCGCGGACGAAATGTTTCGCAGGCGTTGGCGATCCTGAGATTTACAGACAAGCGAGCTGCAGATCCGATCCAAAAATGTCTGAGTTCTGCTATCGCAAATGCGACGTATCAGGCCGAACAGCAGAACATCGCGATCGATCCGGACGATCTTTGGGTAAAGACGTGTTTTGTGGACATGGGCCCGACGAAAAACCGTCGTCGCATGCGTCCCGCGCCTCAAGGACGCGCCTATCGCGAACAGCGCCATTATTGCCATATCACGATAGAGGTAACGAGCGACGAGGCGCCAAAGACAGAAAAGGAATTGAGGGCCGAAGCCGCGAAAGCAAAGAAAGCCGCTGCGGCGCCACAGCCTGAGAAAAATAAAGCGGCTCCAAAGGCAAAAAAAGAGACCAAAAAGGCCAAGGCTGACGAGGTTGAAACTCCGGCTGAGGCGGCCGAGCAGCAGGACGCAAAGATCACTGCCGAGGCCGCGGGCGCTAAAGAAGCTACGACGCAGACTCCGGCGGAATTAAATGAAACGGCCCCGGCTGACGATAAACAGCAGGACACGAATGAGCAGCTCGAAAGGCAGTAAATAGGCCGCCTGGAGGCGGAACTCAAAACACGATATGGGACAGAAAGTTCATCCATACGGCTTTAGGGTCGGCTACAACAAAGACTGGCACTCGCATTGGTTTGCGAAGCAGGACTTCGCGTCGAACCTGGCTGAGGACCTGAAATTAAAGCGTGATCTCAAGAGGCGTTTCAGCGGCGGCGGCGTTTCGCACATCGACATAGAGCGAGCGGCCACCCGTCTGAAGATCATCATATATACGTCGCGTCCCGGGATCATCATCGGCCGGAAGGGCTCTGAGATCGAAAAGCTTCGCGAAGATCTGTCGCGAAAGACCGGACGTGAGGTGCTGATCTCGATCCAGGAGATTCGCCATCCGGAGCTTAATGCTCAGCTCCAGGCCGAAAAGATCGCGCAGCAACTGGAAAAGCGTATCGCCTTCCGCCGTGCGATGAAAAAAACGATGGAAGAGTCGCAGCGGTTCGGAGCGCAGGGCATTAAGGTAATGATCGCCGGCCGTTTGAACGGAGCTGAAATTGCGCGGACCGAATGGTCGCTAGTGGGACGTTTGCCGCTCCATACACTCCGGTCGGATGTCGATTACGGGTTTGCCGAGGCACTGACGACCTTTGGGATCATCGGAGTAAAAGTTTGGATCTACCGGGGTGAGATCCTCGACCCGAACGCGTCGATCGCACGCGGAACGACTACCGATCCGATCAACGAAGTAAAGGCTGACCGCTCGATGCGGCGCGACAGACGACCGAGACGCGACGATCGCGGGAGATAGGAGTTAGGAGTACCAACTTTAGTTGGCCTCATGCAGATCGAAGAGCCGGCTGAAGCTGGACTCAAAACGAGGTTTAAGAGTTATGTTGATGCCGAAAAAGGTTAAGCACCGAAGGGTCATGAAAGGCCGGATGCGCGGGAAAGCGACCCGCGGCGAGCGGCTTAGCTTCGGTGATTATGGGCTTAAGGCAATCGATGCGGGCTGGATTACGGACCGTCAGATCGAAGCCGCTCGTATCGCAATGACCCGTCACGTCAAACGCGGTGGAAAGATCTGGATCCGTTTGTTTCCGGACAAGCCGATCACCCGTAAGCCGGCTGAAACGCGTATGGGTTCCGGCAAAGGCGCACCGGACCATTGGGTCGCGGTCGTGAAACCCGGACGCGTGCTCTATGAGATTGTCGGCGTGGATGAAACTCTTGCTCGGGAAGCAATGCAGCTTGCGGCTCAGAAACTTCCGATCAAGACTAAATTTGTATCGCGTGCTGACCTTGAGGGAGGCATTGTCTAAGGACTATGCTCACGCCCTTACTTACGTGT
>DASXPW010000313.1:0-7013 GCA_036493385.1 Pyrinomonadaceae bacterium | reverse complement strand
CGCCAAGAACAAACGAAAGCAGCAGCAGAATAGGAAACAACCCGAGGGCGACCTGTAGAGAGCTGTTCAGGATAACGCTTACGGCGTAATCGTTTTGGTTTCGCCACGCGAGCTGGATGCCGATGAGATTTTCTATGGCGTTGCCGGCCACAGCGACGATGACAAGCCCGGCAAAGGCCTCTGAGATGCCGAGAGCGGCCATCGCCGGTTGAAGCGCCTCTACGAACCAGTCCGACACAAACGCGGCGCCGATGCCCGCAAACGCGAGCACAACGAGCGTTACCGTCAGTGACCATTCCGGCCCGCCCGTTTCCTCCTTTTGCGGAGCGACGGACGAGTCACCTCTCAACGAGAAATAGGTGCTGGCTGCTAGCATCACCAGCAGTATGACGGCAACAAAGATATCGAGATGATCAATATGCGGCTCGGCCGGCGTATGCAGAAATTTTGCGAGAGTAGGCACAATAAGTGCCGAGACGGCTAACAGCATCAGCGTCGCGATCATTCGTGGCGGCTCGGACTTAAAACGCTGAGTGCCGTTTCGAATGCCTCCAAAAAACAACGCGAGACCAAACACAAGGAGCGAATTTCCGAGTATCGATCCGACCAGCGCGGCCTGAACGACATTGGCGAGGCCGGCCCTCAGAGCGAATATCGAGACAAAAAGCTCGGGCAGGTTGCCGAGTCCCGATTGCAGAATTCCCGTAGCTCCCGGCCCCATTCGGCTGCCGAGCTGCTCGGTAGCGTCGCCAACGATCATTGCCAGTAAGGCAAGCGCAACGGCGGCCACGGCAAATGCCAATACCGCGTTTGCACCCGCAAAATGGAGGGCCCCGGAAATGGTCGCGGCTATGACGGCCGCTACGATAATGAACTTTTCCTTCTTTTCCATTTAGCGAAAGTTGGCGAAATTTTACGATCATTCATATGATACCGCAAGACTTACAGCCGCGGGCCACGCGATGAAGTTACCAGAGCCGACAAACGTTTCGCCAGTTGCTTACGACCTCGGGAGCTTGAAAGGGACCTTCAGGGTGAAGCTCGGCGTTGGTTACTTTGTGCCGCTCGCGGGTCTTCTGGCCGTCGCATTGCTTGGTTTCGCCATCTGGTGGGGCTCGACTTCCGGGTGGAAGCAGTACGTTTCATTTTTCGTCTTTCTGTTACTTACGGCACCGTTTGCCTGGGCGGTTTGGAAGACCTTGCCGCGCGTCTTGGACAAGCTTAGCGTTTATCAAAACGGATTTATCTATATGCGTGGCCGCACGACCTTCATCTGTCGATGGGACGAGATCAAGGATTTCGATAGCGTTATCGATACAGGGAATCGTCCAAAGATAACAGCAGTCGAAAAACGTTCAGGCGAAAAAATATCATTTGCATATAAGTTGCGCGGACTTGATCTACTGGATCACGAATATTTCCAGTACAGCTACGCAAAGGTCCCCGACTCGGAAAAAGCAAGGCCAGAGGACCTGCCATCAATACCGATGACGCTCGGACCGCTGCAGAACACCTTTCACGTTAAATATGGAATATCGGACGCCTGGCCCATCTTTCTGCTGATGTTTCCAGCTATTGTGGGAGTTGCGGCGATCTTTGCAGTTCCGGAAATTGTCGGGAAAATTCTATGTTCCGTTCCGACTATTCTGCCGATCATCGTGTATGTTTGGCTTCTGTTTTCTGAGCGGCGCGATGAGATGAAAGTATTTGAAAACGGCTTCAGTTATCGAACGAAGAAGCAAACCACCGAGTGTTTATGGGAACAGATCGAGGACTACACGGTGGCCGGGGCTGCCCTATCGAAACTACCGGATGATCTGACAGCGATCAAAAAAGAAGACGGTCCGTGGATCACGATCGCGATGGAAATGCAGGGAAAGGAATTGATCGAGCCGCATCTTCGGACCCTGATCAAATGGACGGGCCCGGAAAAATGAGATCGCTTCCAACCGGTTACTCTTCCCGAATCGCAAGCTTCTTTTCCAGTTCGCGGACTCTCTGTGCCATTTCCCCCAAGCGCCGGAAAGCGGCAGTTGATCTAAGCCAATCACGATTGTCGAAGGCGGGTATTCCAGAGATCGTCTTGCCCGGCTCGACGTCGTGGCTCGTCGCTGATTTAGCGGTCAGTACTGCATCGTCACCGACCTTTAGGTGGCCGGCGATGCCGACCTGGCCGGCAAGGATCACGCGATCGCCGATAACTGAGCTTCCCGCGAGGCCCGTCTGTGCGCACATCAGAGCATCTTCGCCGACCGTACATGAATGGCCGATCTGCACGAGGTTGTCGATCTTTGCTCCTCGCTTTATCCGCGATTCGCCGACCGAAGCGCGATCGATCGAACAGTTAGCCCCGATCTCGACATCGTCTTCGATAACGACGCGGCCAACCTGCGGGATCTTGAGCCACCGCTTGTCTTCCGTCCGGGCGTATCCGAAGCCGTGCGAACCGACCGTCGAGTTGTTCTGGATGATGCACCTCGCGCCGATCTCACAATTCTCTCGAACGGAGACGCCGGAGTGCAGAACTGTATCGCGGCCGATCCTTGCTCCTTCATAAATGGTGACATTCGGGAAGATACGAACACCTTCCTCGATGACACAACCTCTGCCGATAACGACGTTCGGGTGTATCTCGACTTCGTCGGCAACAGTTGCGGACGGATCGATCGCCGCTGTGGCATGTACAAAAGGTTTGAGTGTCGGGTTGGGGAAAAAGATCCTAAGCGCAAGCGTATAAGCTACATACGCATCTTTGGCCCTAAGGATCGCAATACCGGCGCGGTCGACTTCGACACCTTCATTCAAAAAGACCGCTCCGGCTTTTGTGTCGCGAAGTTGTGGCGTATATTTCGGATTCGCAAGGAACGAAATATCGCAGGGGCCTGCAATATCGAGGCCCGCAGCCGATGTTATTTCGAGATCCGCCACGCCTTGTTCGATAACGGTACCAGTTTCTCTCGCGAGATCGGAAAGTTTCATAGTTTTGCCTTGAAAAAAGCGCGGTCGATGTGTCAGACTATTTTTGCAAACAAAATAGTCCACACAAAGCGCGCTCACGCTTTGAACCCGCGACTCCCTTTTAAATCAGATCGAAAAAACAACAGGAGTAGTATTGCTGTATGAACGAACGACTGTCGACCCAACCGGGTAAGAAAATGCCTTCCCACGACTATATTGCTGCCGAACGACAAGGCCAAGTGAGGCACGAATACATGAACGGAAACGTTGTGACCAAGACAGGCGGAAACCGCTGGCACAACCTCATTGCCACAAGCACCGCTATCGCGATCGGGACTCGTTTACAGGGAAATAAAGCCGAGATCTACATAAATGGAATGCGGGTCCAACTCAACAATCGGGTCATCTGCTATCCGGATGTCGTGATCGTAAGCGGCGAGCCTACTTTTGCAGATGAGCATCAAGATCTGTTGATGAATCCAACCGTGATCATGGAGGTTTTCTCACCGGCGACAAACCCAAATGATAAGTCAAAAAAGCTCGAATGTTATCTGGCGCTTGAGAGCATTCGCGAATGCCTGCAAATAAAAGCTGACGAAATGCGCGTCGAACATTTCTTTAAGCAGAACCCGAAACAGTGGATCTATCGCATTTATAATGAGCGGGACGATGTCATTTCGCTCGAATCGCTAAACATCAAATTGTCGTTGGCTGAGATCTATTCGATGGTTAAACTGCGCAATGCTGAGCTTAGCTCGGCGGCGATCAACTAACTCTCTACATTAGGTTTATCGGGTCGATCTCGGTATGCATAAGCCGCACGTCGCAGCCCGCTCGTTCGGCCCCATCGAGCGCCAGATCGAGCGTTTCCCGAAGCGCCTTCCGGTTTGGCGATTTGATCAGTATCTGAAGGCGATGCTCACCTTTTAGTCGCGACAGCGAGGCCGCTGCCGGACCGAGGATGCGGCAGACATTCGACGTGTTAACACTGTCAAATGCGCGTCGTATCTTTCGGGCGGTCTCGGTGGCCACCGACAGGTCGCTGTGCCTGACCAGGATCGAGGCGAGAGCAAAAAAGGGCGGGTAAGCCATCTTCTCGCGATAGCGGATCTCTTCCTGATAAAAGGCCGCGTAATCCTGCTCGCGAGCATGCCGCAACGCATAATGTTCGGGATAGTAGGTCTGAATTAACACGCGACCGGCGCGTTCGCCTCGGCCCGCGCGGCCGCTGACCTGTGTCAGCAATTGGAAGGTCCGCTCGGCCGAACGAAAGTCCGGCAAACCGAGGCCAAGGTCGACCGAAACGACGCCGACAAGCGTGACATTGGGAAAATCGTGGCCTTTGGCGATCATTTGCGTGCCGATCAGCATATCGAGATCGCCGCGACTGAAGTCCGTGAGTATCCGCTCCATTTCGTGACGTTTTGTTATCGTGTCGCGGTCGATCCGTGCGATGCGTAAACGCGGAAATCGCCGGCGAAGCTCGTCCTCAAGCTTCTCGGTGCCTTGGCCAACGAAATATAGATATTCGCTCGTGCAGACCGGGCAGCGGCTAGGCGGCACGATCTGATAGTTGCAATAGTGGCAGATCAGCTTTCGCTCGCGTCGATGATACGTCAATGTGATATCGCAATTTATGCACTTTATCGTCTCCCCGCAGGTTCGACACAAAACGAACTGTGAAAAACCCCGGCGATTGAGGAGGATCATCGACTGCTCACTGTTCGCATGAGTTTCCTCGATAGCCTCGATCAGTTGAGGAGAAAAAGCGACGTCTTTTCCAAACCGTTTAAATACCTGGCGCATGTCGATCAGTTCGGCGGCGGCGAGGCTTCGCTTGGCGATCCGACTAGCAAGGCGCAAGTATTCGTACTTTCCGCGCTTGGCGTTGTAAAACGTCTCAAGCGCAGGCGTCGCGGAGCCGAGAACGACAGTCGCCTTCGCAAGGTTGGCCCGCATTACGGCGACATCGCGAGCATGATAGAAAGGCGACTCGTGCTGGCGATACGACGTATCGTGCTCTTCGTCAACGACGACAAGGCCCAGATCTCGAAGCGGAGCAAACACCGCCGAGCGCGTGCCGATCGCGATCCGCGCATCGCCGCGACGAATGCGCCGCCATTCGTCATACCTTTCGCCGGCCGAAAGGCTGGAATGAAGTATCGCGACATTTGAACCGAACACTGCGCGGAGCCGCCGCGAGAATATCGGAGTCAAGGCGATCTCAGGCACGAGCATGAGTGATGAACGACCGTGATCAAGGGCCATCTGCATCGCCCGAATGTAAACCTCAGTCTTACCGCTGCCAGTTACGCCATGCAATAGAAATCCGCGATATTCACCTTGAGTTATCGACCCCCCGATTGCCTCAAGTGCGTTCTTCTGCTCATCGGTGAGTACGAGATCATTGACCTGCGGCAGATCCCGATCGCCGATCGGATCGCGAAGGACCTCTTCGATTGAGATCTCAAGATAACGGCGTTTCGCGAGTGTGTTGATCGGCGAAGCACCGACATCGGCGCGTTCAAGAAGGTCGACAAACGGCATCTCGCCACCGGCGTCAGCAAGTACATTGATCACACGCGCCTGCGTCTCGGTCAACGTCTTGCCGTCTGGTGCGTGAGGCCGGTCGTCGACGAGACGGACGATCTTTCGGCGCTTGGGCCGCGCGCCGTCGCCCGAAACGACGTGGGTGGCGCTGACTAACTCCTCGTTTGACAATGCCTTCAGGATCTTGCTGGCAGACGGGCCAAAGGTTTTGTTGATCTCCTTTGCCGAGACCGAATCCCGATCCTCAAGATACGTTAAGAGATGTTCGCGATCCTGGCTCGGTAGCAAAATGCCCGAGAGGGAATCGCGGCCTCGGGTCGTTATCGCGAAATGCTGTTCGCCCTTGCGGCTCATTCCCGCCGGCAAAGACGCGCGCAAGACCTCGCCAATAAACGACAGATAGTAATCAGACGTCCACTTAGCCAAGTCAATGATTTCTTTTGTTATAAGAGGTTCATCGTCCAGGACCTCGCGGACAGACTTGAGTTTCGATGGCTCAATATCTGATTCGACAGGGATCGATTCAAAAATGTAAAGGACGTAACCCGTCAGCAGGCGCTTGCCAAACGGGACCACGACTCTCGAGCCGATCTTCACGCGTCCAGCCTGTGCTGCGCTTATGCGATAGGTAAACGATCGGCGAAGCGGGATCGGGAGCGCGACGTCCACGAATTGCCCGCCGGAGTTAGATGCGAGGTCTGTCATTTAGCTTTGCGCGGCTAAATGATAACCTATTGGAACAGTTACAAAAAATCGTTGTCCAAGGTGTTGCGGATGAACAAGCGTCATCGAAAACCAAGTGAAAGCGGAGCCGTGAATTGGGGCTTGTTGATCGGCGTTTTGGTCGCAATGGTTTTGATCGGCGGAGCGATCTTTCTGCTCTCGCGGAAGCCACCGGTCAGCGAACAGGCGGCGCAATTGATCGCCAGTGCATATCAGGAAGGCTCGCCCGAATTCAACGATCTGTCGAAGGACATCATTATCGCCACCGATGACCGAACGGTCGAGTCGCCGACCGGGCTCGGTACGATCTCAATGTACATCTACGGCAAGATCCACAACAAGGGGACAAAGACGATCGACATCTTACAGGTCGACGCCGCGGTCATTACACAGTTCAATCAGGTCTTAAAGAGTAAGAGGATCCTGGTTGTGCCGGTTCAGCAGGCTACACTCGCGGCAGGCGATACGATCCCCATCACGCTTACGCTAGACGGCTTTTCAAAGGATGACGACCGCGCCAATATTCGCTGGAAGGTGACGGCGATACGTCCGCTTCAACCCTGATCAGAGTCTCCTTTGACGAAGAGCTCCTCAAGCGACTGTCTAACCGGTTGGATCGAGACCAGCCTGCCGCCCGCGTCATGTCCTGCCTTTAATATTTGATCGATCTCATTCTCGGCATTTGTGTGAATGCTGACGCCGCTCGCTTTGTCAGTGACATTTAGCGGCTTTACGACATTTAGCCGAGATGAGATTTCCGCCCCGGTCACACCGTTGAAATT
>DASXPW010000312.1:0-6514 GCA_036493385.1 Pyrinomonadaceae bacterium | reverse complement strand
CGCGATCTCGATCTTGCCGCCGAGATGCATCAAAAAAGTTCGGTCTGAGACGTTCGTTACCTCGACTCCATCGATATCGTCGAGCGATTTCACGATCTGCTGATCATGCGTCTCGCTTGAGGCATTGACCGTTATGTCGCGAACGAGAAAATCCTTTCCGACACTGACGATATCGATACCCTCGATGTCGCCACCGGCCCGGCCGATCGCGGTGGTTATCTCACCGAGTTTTCCTGGTTTGTTCTGGATCTTAACGCGGAGCGTGAGACTATAGCTCGCGTTAGGCGTAGGCACACTTGTCACGTGAAAAAGTATGAACAAAAACTAATAGTGACGCAAATTGTGAGAAGCGAGACGCAGCCGTCAATCTTCATGTCGTCCGCATTGTTCGTTGGTTTCAAATCCACGATATTGAGATTCTCGATCAAGGAAAGGATATTGATGGCTTATACAGCAGGGCGCAGCAAGCAGCGGTAAATACCGTTGACCTCGATCTTGTCAGCCGGCGCTTTGATCACTTCGAATCGGTCGTCGACAGCCTGAAGCTCGATACTCGATCCTGAGCGATAAAAATTGCGAAGGACGGCGAACTTGCTCTTGACCGTCGCAACGATACATTCCCCGTCACGCACGAACGAGCGGCGTTCGATCAACGCAATGTCGTTTTCAAGGATCCCGCGATCCTTCATCGCGTCATCGCAAACGCGGAAGGCAAGCATGCGATCCGGCTCGTACGGGCGAAGCATGAACGCAGGCACCACCATCGGTCGCGTTTCAAAGTCTTCGCGTCGGCCATCCTCGCAGCATGCATCTATCCAGTCGACCTCGCAGACAGCCGACGCCCCGTCACCATTTTTGCAGAGCTCTAGTGAAAAGCTTCCGTTGACACGCTTGCGGACCAGCAGCCCCTGTTCCTCGAGCGATTTAACATGCTTGGCAATGCCCGCCTTGGACGAGAGGCCCAGATCTCGTGCGATGACCTGGTATGACGGCTCGTGTCCGTGCTTCGTGATGTATCTCGAAATGTATTCGAGTACATCCTTCTGTCGACGCGTGCGAGTGTGCATGTGTTTTGAGATTGTAGTGCGAAAATTTTTGAATGTCCAAATTTGCGCTGCCCCGGAGTGAATATTTTTTCGAAAATCTTTTGGGTGCGAAAATTGCTTAAGCATGTGTTGGGACCAAACCATTCTGAAGAGGCAAGCAGGGCTCAAACTGACCGCTGTCTTTTGGTACAATTGTGTTGATCCTGGAGGACTCTTTATCAGCACGATCCATGGCTTTACGCGCGGGCTTAAGCACAATCAACTAAAACGCATTGAGCGATTGACAACTCGACGGGTCGCTCCAGACGAGATCGTCTCGCCGGAACTTGCGCGGCAAATGTCAGAGATCTCCAGCGACACCAACCGTCAGATCGGCGTCCTGCTCAATCGTAAGGGACAAGTCGAGTTTGTGATGGTTGGCACCGCGAAACAGATCGAGATGCCTGACTTTGGCCGCGCGCGCGTTTCGACGGACAGGTTTCGCGGCCTTCGCTGCGTCCATACACATCTGCTCGGCGAGAAATTAACCCCGGACGATCTCACGGACCTGGCGCTGCTGCGACTCGATCTAATGTCCGCGGTCGAGGTTGATAAGGTGTCAGGTCTTCCAGGCCTTGTTTATTCGGCCCATTTGGTCCCCGCTGATGGAACACACCAAAATGACGTTTCGGAAGTTTTGAATGGTTCGCCCACCGACAGCCTGCCCTACGAATTTCTCGACCCGGCAATACCAGCGCATCTCGATGTCAATTTCACACAACTTATCAATTCGCTCGAGGAGGAGATGGCTCGCGTTCGCCATATCAGCCGCGGAAAGGTGCCGGGTCGTGACCGAGCCATATTGATCGGCGTCACAACGACCGGCATCGACGCCGCTGAAGAATCTCTGGTAGAGCTTGAAGAACTTGCTATTTCGGCGGAAGTTGTCGTACTCGACAAGATCATCCAGCGGCGACCGCAGATAGATCCGAGAACCGTTTTGGGGCGCGGAAAACTGGACGAGCTGCTCATCCGATCGATGCGCCTCGGCGCCGATCTCATAATTTTCGATATAGAACTTTCGCCCGCACAAGTTCGATCACTGTCTGAGTCGACGGACCTTAAGGTCATCGACCGCCCGCAATTGATCCTCGATATTTTTGCCCAGCGGGCGCAAAGCCGTGAAGGCAAGCTTCAGGTCGAGCTTGCACAATTGAAATACCTCTTGCCCAGGTTGGTCATTGGGCAGAATTCGGCATTTTCGCGCCTGGCGGGCGGTATCGGCGGCCGCGGACCGGGCGAGACCAAGCTCGAAACGGACCGAAGACGCGTTCGCGATCGGATCGCACAGCTTGAGAAACAGGTCGATCGTCTAGGCCGCCAGCGACAGGAGCGTCGAAAAACAAGAGTCCAGAAGCATCTGCCGATAATTTCACTAGTTGGTTATACGAACGCCGGCAAATCGACGCTTCTAAATGCTCTGACACAAAGTGACGTTTACGTTCAGAAAAAAATGTTTGCTACGCTTGACCCGACGTCGCGTCGCCTGCGTTTGCCGTACGAGCAAGAAGTAATAATAAACGATACGGTCGGGTTCATCCGCGACCTTCCTGCCGCCCTCGTTTCCGCCTTTCGAGCAACGCTTGAAGAGATCTCTGACAGCGATCTCCTCGTCCATGTCGTCGACTCATCAAATCCCCGAGTCCTAAATCAGATCGAGTCGGTTGATAAGATACTGACCGATCTCAAGCTCAACTCCATCTCGCAGATCGTCGTTCTAAACAAGGCCGATGCTGTCTCGATGGCCGAGATCGACGCCCTGATCCGACAAATATGTCTTGACAAGCCGCTTCAATGCGTGGCAATTTCAGCTATTCACCGCGAAACACTTCGGCCGCTCGTAGAGACGGTTGCTGCAGCGATCGGCAAATTCGCGGTTTCGCAAGCATTTCAGAACTGATCAAAGAAGGTCCTCGAACATTCGTCCAATAGGTATAGTCTAATGGCCAAGCGCATTCAGGATCTTAAATCACCGGCTATTCGTCACAGCGAACAAGTTACCGCTTGGGTCCTTGGACCGTTTAAGAGACTTTCGAGCGACCAGAGGTTCTGGCTCGGGTTTGCACTTCTTTCGCTTCTCACTACGCTGCTTATCAACAATCCGCTCTGGCACCTGTCGAGCGAATCGCAGTTTCACGAGGGCGAGATAGCGCGCGAGTCGGTTGCCTCACCGGCGGATATTTACTTTAAGGACACCGACGAGACAGAGCGGCTTCGCAAGCAGGCGCGTGACGACGTCAAACCGATCTTTCGGTATGAGTCTGGAAAGCCCGAGCAGGCGGTGCAAAGATTCCTTTCTGCCTGGGAGACTCTTGAACGTCATGGTGGAACCTCCGGTTCATCGTCTAAACAGTCAAACTCAGACGTTAGATCGGAGACGCACTGGGTAGGCGCGGGCGGAGCGGATGTCGGGAAGATACTTGCCTCGCGAAGTTTTATTCATAATGAGCTTGACGCCGTCCAGACCGCGCTTCGCGAGGCGGCAGACGGTTACATTTACGACGACAGCGATCGTCAGTATTTTCAAAACCAGGTGTCGGTCTTTGACCGATCGCGACCGAATCTTCAGTCAACGGTTGCGATGCCTGATACAAATTGGACATCGCTTTCGGCTTCGCGAGAGAAGTTTCGTACGCGACTCGGCGCGATCAAGAGCCTCTCCGCGAAAGAGGCAGATGCATTTTACACTGCCGGTGCCATCCTGATCGAGCCGAGCGTCGCATTCGACAGCGTTGCGACCGAGAATGCTCGATCATCCGCGGCCGAGAACGTACAGCCAAAAACGATCGTTCTCCGTCGAGGGCAAAAGGTCATCGACGCCGGCGACACAGTTACGCCGGAGACGGTCTCAAGACTTGCCGCCATAAATAGCTACCGGTCTACAACCCGAAGATTCAATCGCTTTCTCGGTCTGCTTCTCCTGGTGACGGCCCTCTATTGGGTGGCCTGGAAGTTCATCCAAAACCGCGGCCCGCTTCACCGATTCGCTGGTTCGGCTGAAAAGACGTTTGGTTTGTTTGGCTTTATTGTTCTCGCACAAACTGCGCTCATGGCCGCACTATTCCAGCTTGCCGAGTTCACGGCCGCGCAGAACGGCAATCCACCGCGCAACGATCCGTCCGTGTGGTCATTCGCCATCCCGTTTGCGACGGCGAGCTTGTTAATGACACTTTTGGCTGACCGTCCAACGGCATTGTTTACCGGACTCTTTGTGTCGATCATTGCCGGGTTCCTGGCCCCGCGCGGGATGGAATTTGCTGTTTATGCGGCGCTTGCATCATCGATCGCCGTTTACGGCATTGGACGGTATCGAAGTCGCCAAACGGTAACCATTGCCGGGAGTCTCGTCGGTGTAGGAAGCGCGCTTTTGGCGATCGCAATACTGGCTTACAGCCAGCAGCCTTTCATACTAGGCACGGTTTTGATGTCGCTCGGAATGGGGCTTTTCAGCGGATTTTTGACGGCGGCGTTCACGGCCATGTTTTTGCCGATATGCGAATCACTCTTCGGCATTTTGACTGACGTCAAATTGCTCGAACTGTCGAATGCCGATCTGCCGGTTTTGAGCGAATTAGCTATTCGAGCTCCAGGCACAAATCAGCACTCGCACGCTGTTGGTCAGCTCGCTGAAAATGCGTGTCGGGTCGTCGGCGGCAACGCGCTGCTGACCCGGATCGGCGCACTATATCACGATATAGGGAAGACAGCGGCGCCTGAGCATTTTGTTGAAAATCAGGTCGGTATCAAAAACCCGCACGACCGACTTAAGCCGTCGCAGAGCGCAAAGATCATCATTGCTCATGTCACCTATGGGCAAAAGCTCGCGCGTGAAATGGGCCTTCCTAGTCGAATCGTTGATTTTATCCCGCAGCATCACGGCACACGCACACTGCATTACTTCCTGAAAAAAGCCCAGGCCGCCGCCCAGACTGGTGAAGAGATCTCTGAAAACGACTTTCGGTATCCGGGGCCGAAGCCGCAGTTCAAGGAAGCAGCCATAATGATGATCGCCGATAGCTGCGAGGCCGCCGCACGCTCACTCGCGGAACCGACACCCGAAAACATCAGATTTATCGTGACAAAGATAATCGATGCGATCCTTACGGACGACCAGCTTGATGAATGCGATCTGACGCTTCGCGAGCTGACGCAGATACGCGAATCTATGATCAGATCGCTGGTCGCCATCTATCACTCGCGGGTCGATTATCCCGGATATGTGCCCCCGCCGTCGGGCCAATTCCGGCTCAAACAAGACGGCTCGACCGTTCAGGAATCCGGAGCGGCCCTGGTCGAAACAACTTCCACAAATCGACCGACATACCAAAATCCGGCCGAGATCCCGGTTTCGCCGGGCGGGGAGATCGAGGATGAGGCGATCGCGAGCGCTAATAAGCCGAAGAGCTCTTCGAAAGGGGGTTCAACATAGCTCAGACTATCGTTTTTGGCATTTGGGGCAATAGAAGGTCGAGCGTCCTGCCTGTTTTAGCCGCTTGAGAGCGGTTCCGCATTCGACACAGGGAAGACCTTCGCGGTCGTAAACGCGCCAGTATCTTTCGTGTTCGCCGCCATAATAAGCAGAGTCGGAGTCGCCCGGATCGACATTCAATGTCGAGCCTGCGTCAATTGCTTCCATAAGAATTTCACGAATTGCGTGATGCAATATCGCGGTTCGCCGTTTAGACAAGGTGTTCGTCCGCTTTGCGGGATGGCTCCGGGCGAGGAACAGTGCCTCTGCCGCATAGATATTCCCAAGTCCGCAGACGCGAGATTGGTCGATCAGGAACTCCTTGATGGCTCGATTTGACGAACGAAGCGACGAATAAAGATATTCAACAGAAAATTCATCAGAGAATGGCTCGGGAGCGAGTTTTTTTATTTCAGGCAGATCGGCGACCTCCGTCGTTCGTGCGACTCTCATGAAACCAAAATGCCTTTGGTCCTGAAATACGAGCCGCGCGCCATCCAGGAAATGAAAGACCGCATGCGCAAACCGTGGATCGTCATCCTCGGAATCAAGAAGCATAAATCGACCGCTCATTCTAAGATGCGTCACTAATGTTCGATCATTATCGAAACCAAAAAGTATATGCTTCCCGCGTCGCTCGACAACATTTATTTGGGTTCCAGCGATCGCTTGCGCAAACGTTTCGGGTGTCGAATGCGGGGCCAAGCGAATGCGAAGCAACTCTGCGCTTACGATCCGGCGTCCACATACAAGGCCTCGTAAAAATCGCGTTACAAGTTCGACTTCGGGCAATTCAGGCATAGAAATGGCCGCCTGGCGGCGGCACGATCCCTAATTCTATTCGCAAAACCGTTATACCGGAAGCCGCGCTTAATGCTTCCAGGCCCGCTGAGAGTCGATTGAGGATCAGGTATGTGAATAATCGGGGATCGACGTCTTGTCGCCAAGTACGGCTACTTCA
>DASXPW010000311.1:0-11507 GCA_036493385.1 Pyrinomonadaceae bacterium | reverse complement strand
GATGGACGTCGATATCGTCGTTCGTCGAGCCTTGGTCTACGCGTTGACGACATTAGCGATCGCGATGATGATCGGCGGCGTCGCGCTGGGTCTCGTGTTTCTCGCCATCGGCAAAGACCTGAGCACGGCCGAGATCACGCTTCGAGCGTTGATCGCGGTCATCGCTATGGCCGGCATCGTTCTTCTGAGCGAGCCACTAAAGAAATATCTTCAAGAGCGGGCCGACCGCTTTTTTTATGGCGAACGGTACGACCTTCGCCAGGGCCTGCTCGATTTTGGACGCACGCTTTCTGCAACGACGGCATTCGAGCCGTTGCTTGAGGCGCTGACCGAACGGCTTCAGCAGGTGCTTGACGTCCAGAAACTAGCCGTCTTTGTTGAGGATGAACACAAGGCCGGACATTACCAGGTTGCGAAAGCGGTCGGCTTGAGCGAGGCATACAATATCCCGCCCGACTTTCGCCAACTGATCAGGCAGAAAGCGGCCATCAATGGTGTGGTTCGTGCTGACGAATTCGACCTTCTTGACGTCGAAACGGCAGCGACGAACGGAAACGGTAATGGCCGGCTGCTGACGCCGCAGGAGCTTCATTATTTTGTCCCTTGTGTTGTCGGGAGCAACATGGTCGCTGTGATCGGACTCGGGCGGGCTCGTGACGGCTCGCTTCTTTCGTCTGAGGACCTTGAGATCCTAAGGACCATTTCGGGCTATGTCGCGGTCGCGGTCGAAAACAGCCGTCTTTATGAGGAGCAACGGATACAGACACAAGAGCTTGCTCTGCTCAAGGAATTTAACGAGTCGATCGTCGAGTCAGTCAACGTTGGTCTTCTCGCGGTCGATGAAGACGGCCGGATCACGCGCTGCAATTCGCCCTTCGAGGCGATGATGGGCCTCGATCGGTCAGAGGCCGTCGGCAAATTTGTCTACGAGGTCTTCGACGAGGGCTTTGCGCGAAATCTCGATGCGATCCTTGGCATGTCTCGCTGGCATCTGACCGAGGTCCGCAACGCGTATAAGCTTCACGCGACGGATTCTCACGGCAGCTCGCTGATCGTAAATGTCGCCGTCGCGCCGCTTCGCTCGGTTTCAAACCAGCAATCGGGCGCGATCATCGTGCTTGAGAATGTGAGCTCCCGCGTCAAGCTTGAAGAGTCGCTCCAACAGAGCGAAAAGCTTTCCAGCATCGGTCTGCTTGCTGCGGGCGTCGCTCACGAGGTGAACACACCGCTCACCGGCGTATCGAGCTATACGCAGATGCTGTTGGGAATGGTGCCCGAGACCGACCCGAAACACGAGCTTCTCAAAAAGATGCATCGGCAGACGGAGCGGGCGTCGAACATCGTCGGAAACCTGCTTAATTTTTCCAGGGCCGGGAACGCGACCGATTATATCGAGATCGATATCAACAAGCTTCTTAACGACACTCTTCAGCTTTTGGAGCCACAACTAAGAAAATCGAATGTAGAGATCATAAAAGATTACGCGGATGTTCCGCCTCTGGTCGTCGCAAATGGCGGCAAGCTGCAGCAGGTCTTTACTAATCTCATCCTTAACGGGCGCGATGCGATGTACGACCGCGGCACGATCACTCTATCGACATCCACCGGTCTGGACGGTGATGTCATCGTGCAGGTTGCTGACACCGGCGAGGGAATTCCGCAGGAAAATCTCAGCAAGGTTTTTGATCCGTTTTTTACTACAAAGGGCGTTGGAAACGGCACCGGTCTCGGTCTCGCCGTGACCTATGGCATTGTGCAGGAGCACGGCGGCGCGATCGAAGTAAAGAGTGCCGATGGCCTTGGCGCGACTTTCACGCTCACGTTTCCCGCCGCCAGTAAACGCCGTCAGAGAGCTGTCAGCTAGATCTCATATTGCGACCTGGCTTCGCATAAATCTCGTAAAATAAACCGCAACGACGGTGGCAACCAGCATGATCGCTGATCCCATCCAGAATGTTCTAGCGATCGTCGAATTATCTACCGCGCTCACAGAATTATTGAGTAAAAAACCCGCCATTGTCGGCCCTATAGCCCGCGCGAGGCTGGCGCTCGATTGCAGAATGCCGAGTGACTTTCCTTGTTCATGCTCGTGTGAGACTTTTGAAGCGAGACTCATCAGTGCCGGCGACGCAAGCGAATTCCCGATCGCCGTGAGAATGCAGAATAGCAACAGCAGCATCAAGCCCGTCGAGAGGTGTCCCACCCAGGGCAGAGTTAGACCTCCGGATTGCGATGGGCCGATGAACGGCAAGCCAAACAGCGCAAATACCATCGCAAAACAGCCGACCGCAGCTAACACGGCCTCGCCAAATCGGTTTGCCAACTTGTGAAACAAAACGCCCTGCCCGATGATCGCGACCACTCCGACGAACGCAAATAAATATCCGTTCTGCTCGGCGTTGTAGCCAAATCGAAATGCCGTAAATAGAACGAACGCCGTCGTCATTATCGAAAACGCCGTTATCAATAGGAAATACTCCAAATTGATCAGCCCAAACTGCGGCTCCCGGATGGAATTAAGTATCTGGCCCAGGCGATTTCCGCCTGACGAAACTGCTCCGGCGGACGAGCCCTTCAATGACTCAGGCAGCACGAAATAGACAGCCATCGCGTTTGCGAGCGACAGGCCGGCCGCAAAATAGAAAGGCACGTGGATCCCGTATTTGCTCAGGATACCCGCGATCGCCGGGCCGAACACGAACCCGAGCCCGAACGCCGCCCCAAACAGCCCCATCCCTTTCGCGCGGTTTTCCTTGCTCGTTACGTCGGCAATATAAGCTTGCGCCGTCGAGATATTTCCGCCCGTTACGCCGCTGACAATGCGGCCCGCAAATACAAGTACGAGAGTTCCGGCCCAGCCGACCAGAAAATAACCGACAGCCGAACCAAGAATACTGAAAAACAATATCGGCCGACGGCCGTATCTGTCTGAGAGCCTGCCCAGCACCGGCGCGAAAAAGAATTGCATCCACGAATAGATCGCGAACAGCATTCCGACCTCGAACGGTGTGGCCCGAAACTCCGGCGACTCGGCGTAGAGCGGCAAGATCGGCAGTACAATGCCAAAGCCGACCAAGTCGATAAAAACCGTTGTGAAGATGATCAGGAGAGGCGCAGTAAAAAACTTCTCTTTTGCTTCTGTGGTTGTCGAAGGCGGTTTGAGGTCGTCTCTCATCCTGTGCCGAAATTCTGCGTCGGTAAAGACTTATAGTAAAATAGCCGAAATTAAATCCAAAATACCTTACTTGGAGTTTCCCGAAAGAATGCGTAAACCATTGAGAGCCCTAACGCTGATCCTACTTACCTCTATCGCAATCATCTCATTTATGCACAAAGAACAACCGGTCGAGGCCGGACAAATAAAGTCGCTCGTCCAGGCCGCGTCGCCTGAGATCGCCTACACCGTCTCAATGTCAAAACCATGGACGCACCTTCTTGAGGTTCAAATGCATGTGCATTGGAACCAGATGCCCGCGCGGCTTGAGCTGAAAATGCCGGTCTGGACACCGGGCAGCTATCTCATCCGCGAGTACGCGCGAAACGTTCAAGACTTTGACATCAAAGCCGGCGGAAAAGATCTCGTATGGCAAAAGATCAATAAGAATACATGGCAGATCGACACGGCCGGCGCGAAGGACCTTGTCGCCAGCTATCGCGTCTACGCCAATGAGCTGACGGTGCGAACCAACGAGCTAAACGACGAACACGCGTTTTGGAACAACGCTGGGACGCTGATGTTTCCGAAAGATCAGCTCAGGGCGCCCAGCACGGTCACGGTCAACCCCTACATTGCGAAATGGAAGATCGCGACGGGGCTGCCGAAGGTCGCAGATCAGGCGAACACCTTTCGCGCCGCCAATTACGACATTCTCTATGACTCGCCGTTTGAGGTCAGCGATTTCAAAGAGGTCGATTTCACTGTCGAAGGCAAGCCGCATCGCATCGTTTTTTCCGGCGACGGAAATTACGATATGCAAAAAACGGCCGCCGATGTCGCGAAGATCGTCGACGAGGCGTACAAGATATTCGGCGAGTTTGGCTACGATAATTACACGTTCATCGTGAACCTCCGCGGCGGCGGCGGCCTCGAACATCTAAATTCGACCGCGCTGCAGTACGACCGCTTCGGGTTTAAGCCCGAGTCGCGATACAAAAACTTTCTCGCCCTCGCCGCGCACGAGTATTTTCATAATTTCAACGTCAAGCGTATTCGCCCCGATGCTCTCGGGCCATTTGATTATGAAAATGAAAACTACACTCGGATGCTTTGGGTCGCCGAAGGCGGGACGGAATACTATGCCAATCTCCTGCTCCGACGTGCAGGGTTTTTGACTGACAAGGAATATCTCGAAGAAAAGGCCGGCGCCATCTCGGCGCTTCAACGGACGCCGGGTAGGCTGGAAACGAGTCTCGAGGACGCGAGCTTTGACGCCTGGATCAAGTATTACCGGCAAGATGAAAACTCGGTCAACAACCAGATCTCTTACTACGACAAAGGCGAGATCGTGAACATGCTGCTCGATGTCACGATCCGGGAATCGTCGGGAGGAAAAAAGTCGCTCGATGATGTTATGCGTTATCTTTGGAACGAATACTTTAAAAAGGGCCGCAACTATGGTCCGCAGGATTATCAAAAGGCCGCCGAACTCATGGCCGGCCGCGGCCTTGACGATTTCTTCTCGAAGTACGTTCGCGGCGTCGCTGAGATCGATTACAACGCGATCTTTAACCCAATTGGACTGGAGCTAAAATCAGAGGAGCCTGATGCAGGCATGGCTTACATCGGTGCCAATCTTGTCGAGGACAACGGCCGGTTGACCGTTCGCTCGGTCCCCGCCGGATCACCTGCCTATGATCAGGGCATAAATGCTGGCGATCAGATCGTCGCCATCGACGGTTATCGCGCGAGCCAGGCGCGGCTGCAGCAATATCTCGCCGACCGAAAGCCGGGCGATAAGGTGCGGCTTTCGATCTTTCGCACCGACCGATTGCGCGACATCGATCTAACGCTTGGTAACAACACGCGTCAGACTTTTAGTTTTGCACCTGTCGCAAGTCCGACTGAACAGCAGCGTCGCCTCTATCGCGAATGGATGAAAAATGATCTATAGATCGCTCAGGAAATATGTCCTGTTACCTTGGGGCCTTTCATTGCTGGCGGCGGCGTGCGGGCACGCACCGCCGACAGCAGGCAATATGTCGGCGCCGACCGCGCTTGCGCAGGTGCCGGCAGTTCGTTTGAATTTTCGATACGAGGCGGACGTGCCGCCACCCAACCAGAACGCCGCTCAGCCGCAGGACCGCAATGCCGGCATTCAGTCCGATTTCGATCAGAATCGTCCGCAGGAGCTGCTCGATAAAACGCTTACGTCGCCCGATCAAAAGCGGGTCGCTGCCATCTATCATCGCGCGAGCGACGTGAATGCCGAGTTTCGGATCGATATGTATCTTCCGGACGGGCGGCTCTTGCAAAAGGTGACGCCCGACACGATGGCGGTCCACTTTCCTGACACCATCGTGTGGTCGCCCGATTCGACAACGCTCGCTTTTGTCGCCGTCACGCGGACCGCGCAGGTTGAGGGCAATGTCGCGCCGACGCCCCCGCCGATCGTCAATGAATTAAATGCGAACTCGAACGCCGAAACGCCAGCGGCCACGCCATCGTCAGCTCCGCAGGCAACGGTCCTGACATTTCGCACGGAACAGATCTATCTATGCGATGCCGAGGGCGGTGCTCTCAAGCCCATAACGCAGAGCGAAGGCAGAATTTATTTCTACTACGTCTGGGCGGCTGACAGCTCGACTCTGGCCGCATTGGTGACGACAACGCCCGAGTGGAACGCAGGGCAGGCCCAGGCCCTGAGCAAAAAAGAGTTGTTCGTCCCCGTTGGCCGGCCGCGTCTCGTCGAAAAGAATGGGCGTGAGCGTTTGTTGGATGATGCCTTGACGCAAGTCCGCCCAGTTTGGTCGCCCGATTCGACTAAGGTTGCCGCGGCGTTCGATACCCAGATGCGCGTTTATGATGCGGTCGGCAACTCGCCGACGCAGGCGGCGATTCCACTCAGAAACCAGCTTCTCATTTCGTCACAGGCATACGACAAAGAGCTTGAGCGCGAAGCCGCCGCGCAAAACACGGTAGCAAACGATCAGCAGCCGCAGCCCGCTCCGGCAAATAACACGCCGGCCACGTCGACGCTGCCTGATCCGTCTAAATTGGTCTCGTTTAACCCGATCGTCTTACTAGAGTGGAGCTCGGACGACATTCTGAATTTTCAGACGGGCTACATCAAGCAATTCGAGAATCCGACGGACAACCGCAGCAGCTATCTCCGCTGGCACCGGCTTGTCCTCTCGCCGCAGCCGAGTCAACCGGCGCGTTAATCTTATGGAGTTTGGATCTATCAACGAGATATTCGAGAAGAATGATCGTGTCCATGCAGAACTGCAGGTGCTTCTAGCCGGCGTGACGGACGATACAGCCGGTATTTTGTTCGAGGGCGAGAAATGGACAATTGCTCAGCTTGTCGAACACATCGCGACGGTCGATGAGGGCGCGTCCAAGATCTGCAATAAGTTGTTGTCGCAGGCCCGCGACGCCGAAATGCCTGCGAGCGGTCCGGTCGCCGTTAGCAATGAGTTTCAGACCCGCTCGGCCGACCTCGGACAAAGAAAGGTCGAGGCAACGGAACGCGTTCGGCCGACCGGGAATTTTTCTATAGCCGAGTCGCTGGCACGAATGGACCAGAACCGGTTGAAACTCCGCGAGATCCAGCCGCTATTCGAAACGTACGATGGCAACGAAGCAAAATTTCCGCATCCATTCCTGGGCGAGATGTCCGCGATCGAGTGGTTGATCATGAAGGGCGGCCATGAGGCGAGACACACGCGGCAGATCGAGAAGATACTGAAGAAACTGGCCGAATAGACAAAAATGTCCCGGCCGCGAGGAGGGCTTACGGCCGGGACTTGTCGTCCAAACAAATGCTTCATCATTTCCCGTTTGATAGAAGCTGTCTATAGGATGTAATGCCCTTGCAAAGCCGTTGCCAGAAAAATCTCCTATTTCGTTTCCGTCACCAACAACGCCGTAACCTGCCCAGTTTCCAATGAATTACCGACACGTTCAGCTAACGGCTCCAGACACTACGAATAAAATTTACTCAAGGTCGGCCGTCGCGACACGGGCCTCAAAGAGCGGGGTTTTATTCTTTTGTGATAACCTTTTCTTTTCGTTAGCATAAGCAATATTTAAGCAATTTAATGGATAAATTCTTAATTCGCGGCGGTCGGCCGCTGCATGGGAAGATAGAGATAAGCGGTGCGAAAAACTCGGCTTTGCCGTGTCTGGCGGCCACGCTTCTAACGTCTGACACCGTCATCCTGCATAACGTTCCATACGTCAAAGATCTGATAACGCAGCGGCGGCTGCTCGAGGACCTTGGCGCGACCGTCCTTACGCCGGAGCTTCGGACTCATAAGGTCACCGCGAATAATATTCAGGTCTACGAGGCGCCTTATGAGCTTGTAAAAACGATGCGGGCAAGCGTCCTGGCCCTCGGCCCTCTGCTCGCCCGGTTCGGACAGGCAAAGGTAAGCCTGCCGGGCGGTTGTGCGATCGGAACACGGCCGATCGATCTGCATCTTAAAGCCTTCGAGGAGCTCGGCGCCGTCGTCTCACTCGAATCCGGCGACGTCGTTGCCCGTGCGCCAAAGGGTCGATTGACCGGAGCCGAGATGGAGTTTGAAAAAGTAACCGTCACAGGGACGGAGAACGTCATGATGGCCGCCTCGCTGGCCGAGGGCAAAACTATCATTCGCAACGCCGCGATGGAGCCGGAAATAGTCGACCTTGCGGAGTTGCTCAATAAAATGGGGGCTAGGATCAAAGGTGCCGGAACGCCGATCATCGAGATCGAGGGAGTCGAAGCGTTGGGCGGCGCAGAGCACACAATAATTCCCGATCGCATCGAGACCGGCACCTTCATCGTGGCGGCCGCGATCACGCGCGGCGATATCGAGATCAAGAATTGCTGCCCCGAGCACCTCGCCGCCGTCATCGATAAACTGCGCGACGCGCGTGTTGAGATCGAAGAGTTAAATCAAAGCACTCTTAGAGTTGCATGTCCCGATGGGCTGACGGCCCGCGACGTGACGACCGAGCCGCATCCGCATTTTCCGACCGATATGCAGGCCCAATATATGGCGCTGATGACGCAGGCCGAAGGGAGGTCGACGATCACGGAAACAATTTTCGAAAATCGCTTTATGCACGCATCGGAGCTGATCCGTATGGGCGCCGATATCCATATCTCCGGCAACCACGCGATCGTTCGCGGACCGCGCCGGCTGACAGGAGCGCCCGTCCTTGCATCCGATCTGCGAGCATCGGCATCTCTTGTCCTTGCGGGGCTTTGCGCGACGGGCGAGACGCTGGTCGACCGCGTCTATCACATTGACCGTGGATACGAGACGATCGTGCGCAAGCTGCGTTCGATCGGCGCCGATATTGAACGAATTACAGAAAGCGTCGCCGTTCCCGCTGCCCTGACCGAAGACGTTCCGGCCGGTTAACGAAACCGTGTCTCCTATGCTCTAATAGTTACTTCAGTTATGAGTACGGCCGATTGCCTGTTTTGCAAGATAGTTACGGGCCTGATACCTGCGTCAAAGGTGTATGAGGACGAGGTCTGCTTTGCATTCAACGACATCTCGCCTCAGGCGCCGACGCATATTTTGATCGTCCCGCGCGAGCATATCGATTCACTTGATAAAGCTGCGGAAAAGGACTCGTCAATGCTCGGACATTTGGTATTGAAGGCTGCTCAGATCGCCCGCGATCGCGGCTTTGCCGATGATGGCTACCGCGTTGTTATCAATACAAACGCCGACGGCGGGCAGACGGTCTTTCATGTCCACGTGCATCTGCTCGGCGGCCGGGCGTTCGTATTTCCTCCCGGATAATCTATTGACCGATGGGGCGAATAGTTGCATTATCCGCTGTTCTGATCTGCGCGTTCACGCTGGCGTGCTGGCGGACCGCGCCCCAGAACTCGGGTCCCGATGCCAACTCGGCAGATGAATTCGCCAATATTACCGATCCGGCCCAAGCCCTGGCCCTCGGCGACCAATATCTCGACAACAACGAAACCGAGAAAGCTATCGGTGCGTACACGCGTGCCACGGACCTTAACCCCGACCTCGCCGATGCGTGGTTCAAGCTCGGCATCGCTTATGGCCTCGTTGAAAAGGCGCAGGAGCTCGAGGCTAAGACCGATGTCAATGCTCCCGATAACCAGCCGACGGGCAAGCCGAATTCGGAAAAGGCATTTCGCCGGGCTGTCGAGGCTTATAAGAAACAGCTCGCGCAAAATGACAGTGATGATGCGGCCTGGTTCAACCTTGGACGTGCTTACAACAAGCTGAACGAGGACCAGGATGCAGCCAAGGCCCTCAAACAGGCCGTCAAGCTCAAGCCTGACGACTCAGAATATCAGACCGAGTTGGGCGCGATACTGATCAAGCTTGCCCAATACCACGAGGCTATTCCGCCGTTGAAAAAAGCCCTGGATCTCGACCCTGACAATTCGCGCGCAGCGGATCTGCTCGATGATGCCGAGGCCGGCCGTAACCGCGTTGATTACACGCCGCCTAAAAAGGACGCGAATACAAACGCGAACGCAAATGCCAACGTAAACGCGAATGCAAACAGTAATTCGGCGACAAACACCGGGACCAAGCCTACAACCATGGAGAAACCGACGCCGAAATCGCCCGAAAACCCGACGCCCAAGCCCACAATCCACTTGTAAAACGTGTTTCGAAACTACACATACGCCATGAACCGTGTGTCAACTTGACATACCGGCTCGCCGCGCGGCAAAGTGTGACAAGGACGAATGAGTGAACCCAAACCATCCGAGCAGCCCGAACTGTCGCTCGAACGCCGAACGCGGATGCACGAGGCGCGCGAGGGCATCATCAACCGCCTCGCGCGCGACCTGCCGACGAATATCGACCTTGAGCGCTACCTGAATGTCGTGGTTTCCGAGATCGGAAGGATGCTCGATGCCGACCGGTGCGATCTCTTGCAGCTTGACGATAAGAACGAACTGCTGATCAGTCAGGAGTGGCGTCGCGATAAAACTGTTCCGAAGAGCCTCGGAACAAAGATCCCGTTCGACACCGAAAAACTGGGCGAGATCTTTGACATCACAAAACCGATCCGCGTCAACGACACTAAAAAAGTAAAGCATCCGACGCTGAAATTTTTTACAAAGGCGCTCGAAACGCGGTCCCTGCTCGTTATTCCGATCATGCTGAATGATCGTGTGCTCGGTCTGCTTGGCCTTCATGACATCAGCAAACCTCGGGTATGGCTCGATGAGGAAGTCGCTTTTCTCGACTCGATCGCGCGCCAGCTCGCCATCGGCTATCAATACACGAGCCTCTACGTGGCGCAGGAGCATGAGACGCGGCGAACGAACGCATTGCTCGAGATCGCAAATACGCTGAACGCGCGTTCCGATTTTAACGATGTGTCGACGATCGTCGTCGAGCGCGCGATCGGCCTGGTCGGCGCTGACTATGGTGCGTTGGGCGTGCTGGACAAGACCGGAAAACGGATCTCACTCGAGAGTTTTATAACAGCGGCCGGCGTCAAACCGAGCGGCCTGCTAAAGATGATCGAGGAGCATAACAAATCGCTAGATATCAGGTCGTTTCCGGCCATGCTCGACCTCTTACGTGAAGGGAAAACGCTCCAGCTCTTCGACAAACAGCTTCCGGCTGCGATCCGAATGGTCTTTAACACGCAGCTTGGCGGCAAGACCGCGCTGGTTGCGCCGGTCCGGGTCGGCGGCCAGCCATTTGGGCTGCTCGGTTTTGTATGGAGCCGCGAAACTGCCTTTGAGAACCATGATATTGCGCTGGTCGAGGGTATCGCCGACCAGATCGGCACGGCGCTCGAACGCGACCAGCTTTCGGCCGAGGTAATGCGTCTCAAAAGCGAGCTTCACGGCCGACACAGCGAGATCGTCGGCCAGGCGCCTCTGCTGCGCCGCTCGATCGAGCTGGCGTTGAACGTCGCCGGAACGAGCACGACTGTGCTCATTCAAGGCGAATCGGGCACCGGCAAAGAGCTGCTGGCAAATCTCATCCATTACAATTCCGGCCGCGAAGACCGGCCATACGTAAAGATCAACTGCGGTGCGATACCTGAAACGCTGCTTGAATCCGAGCTGTTTGGCCACGAAAAAGGCGCCTTCACCGATGCACGCGCTCAGCGGCAGGGCCGATTTGAAGAGGCCGACGGCGGCACGCTCTTTCTCGATGAGATCGGCGACATGCCGGCGGCGCTGCAGGCCAAGCTCCTGCGGGTGCTCGAGGACGGAGAAATCACGCCGGTCGGTGCGACGCAATCGCGGCGGGTGGACGTGCGCGTGATCAGCGCCACCAACGCGAATCTCGAGGCGCGGATCGCCGCGGGCAGCTTTCGCTCCGATCTCTAT
>DASXPW010000310.1:0-3056 GCA_036493385.1 Pyrinomonadaceae bacterium | reverse complement strand
CTACATGGCCACTGGCATCCATAAAGAGGGAGCTGCCGCCGAATTTCTCGAACATTCGAACGAAGAGCAGGAGCATGCCGACCGCATCGCTGAGCGCATTAAACAGCTTGGCGGAAAGCCTGAGCTGAACCCGGCCGTCATTGCTCAAACCAGCCACTCCGAATACGTCGAGGGCACGTCTCTCGAAGACATGCTGCGCGAAGACCTCGTGGCCGAGCGGATCGCCATCCAGACCTATCGCGAGATGATCAACTTCTTTGGCGAAAAGGACCCGACCTCGCGTCGATTGATGGAAGAGATCCTTGCCGTCGAAGAAGAGCATGCCGATGACATCGCCGATCTGCTCTTTGCCGTCGAGCCGGACAATGTCGAGAATCAGAAGAATCTCTACTTCGAAGAAGAGATTCCCGGCAAATCTAAAGCGGGCGAGTCAGCCAAAGGCTCGACAGGCCGCTAAGCGAATGTTGGTTGCGGAGGCAGGATTTGAACCTGCAGTCTTCGGGATATGAGCCCGACATTTTGTCCATTTAAACTACTCCGCCAAAATCGAAAGCGGCCGGTCTCGAGACAGCCGCTTTTTTATTTCCAAAGTTAACGACAGCGGCTAAGCGGCGACGGCCTCTATCTCGTTAACCTCAACGTCATCCATAAACAGATACTTTTTCCATTCCGGACGCGACTCGGCGTAGTGACAGAGCAGCACGTGGTCGAGCCCGAGACGGAGCAGTTTCTGCGACGTCAATAGCGGCATGCGCGCCTGTTCCGGTGTGCGATTGCCTTTTCGCTGGTTGCACTTGATACATGCCGTGACCAGATTTTGCGGCGTGCTCTCGCCGCCCTGCGCTCGAGGCAGAATGTGATCGAGCGTCAGGTCCTTCGCATGTTTGTGCTCACCGCAATACTGACAGCGATAGCGGTCGCGAATGTAGATCCGGGCCCGCTTCATCGTTGTCTCGCGATTCTTGCGGCGAACGTGAACATAATGCCGCAGCCTCACAACAGACGGCACCGGAAAGATGGTCGAGGGCGAATGAAGGACATTGTCGCCGTCGTTTTCCTCGACGAAAACGGCGCCGCGGAACCACAAGCAAACGGCGCGGGCAACGCCCACCGTCCCAAGCGGTTCGTACGAAAAATTCAACAGTAAAACACGGCCTGTGAGCAACGCTTTATATCCTCCTATTGTTAGATTAATGTAATATCAAACGACTTATTTAGGCAAGCACAATATCTTGTTGCTTTCGTCAATAAACCGGCAATATGTTCTGCCTGCGGTCTCAAACGATCTCAATCCATTGCACTTTTTACCCTTAAGACCCGATTCCGGGCACAGTCATTGCGTGAATTGGCCGCTGTATTATCTGAATACGGAGACTGTATGTTAAAGAAAATTGGTCCGATATTGGTCGCGACAGCCTTTGTGGTTTCGGGACTTGCTCTGACACATGTCCGAAACACTGCTCCCGAAAACATTTCGGCATCGCCGACACCGACGCCGCGAAGATCCCCTTCTCCGACCGCGACCCCGACACCGTCGCCAACGCCGGCGCCCACTGCCCAGCCTGATGAACCGCCAAATCCCCCACCTTCGCCAACACCGTCGCCGACACCGACCATGAGACCGTGAGACGTTTGTTCTCTATGGCAATGAGACGATCCGGCACGGCCGCAGCGATCGCGATACTCTGCTTTTGCACCTGGGCGGCAGCCCAGCGGAAAAGTGTATTTGCCGTGGGCGGCACGCTCGTCGTCGCCGTCCCGGTGCAGCAAGGACTTGTCGTCTGCTCGGACAAGCGCCTTTACAACGACACGGCCGGCACTTATCGAGATGATTTCGTCAAGATCCATCAAGTCGGGCGCAGTGCCCTTTTTGTTGCGACTCATACCACCGGTTTCCTGAATAAGACGACGGGAAAGATGGACTTCGACATTTTCGAGATCACATCCCGTTATGTAGCTCAACATAGTTTCGTTCCCGATCAGCGATTCTGGGACGGTCTCAAGATGGAAATTCATGACCAATTGACGCAATACCTATCGAAGCTTCGGTACGAAGATCAGCCGGAAACCGACACGGCAAATAACAAGTTGCTGTTCAATCTCGTCTTCTACTCGATCGAGGGAAATGCCGCCCGCAGCTACTCAATGAGCGTCTTTTACGAAAAGGCACGAACGCCGATCATTTTCACGCCCGGCGTTGTTACAGAAACCGTGCGAACGCCCAAGCTGACCGGAAAGGGGAAGGACGTGATGGCATATCTTTCAGGCAGCCCCTCGCTCAGCCGCGACCCATCGATACTTCGGTTTGACGAATCAAATTTCAAGATCGCGCAAACGTCGATCTTCGATGCGGTCGACTTCGCAAAGAAGCTTTTCGTCCTAACAAGCACCGCGCTACCGCAAGCCGAGGTCAGCGCGACGTACGACTGTGCATTGCTTGACTACCAAAACGGCTTCCGTTGGCTGACCGAAACGGGCCAACCGCGGCCTTGAGTTCGCCTGTGCCGCAAAATTTTGTCCCAACTCTGTCTGGCCGTGTCCCACTATGTCGGTGGGACACGCAAGTCGCTGAAAGCAAATAGGTTACGGCAAATTTTTTGGCTTGTCTCACGAAAAATCGAAAAACTGCGCCACAATGTGGCAACTTATTGAAAACATTGCTGTTAGCAGTTCAGATTGCCAAATTAGCCGTGGGACACGATTTGCGATCTCTGCCGCCATATTCACCAAGCGATCATATACAATAGTTGTCAAAGAACTCCGTCAAAGGGCAACCCGTCGGCCTCTAGTATTGTATCACGCGTGTCAACATGTGTTACTGACGCAACAGAAATTAAGATCCACCCTCGTGCCGAGAGATCATGGCTTCTGTTTTCTTAGCTTCCGCTGCGGAGGCAGCTTCTGACGGCAATTTTGGATCGCAAGTATCCAGACAGTCGATCGTGGCAGGTCGATCTCGTAAATAACGTGCCATTTTCGATTGACGATCAGTTGCCGCAGCCCTGACAGCTCGTTAAAACGGTTGCCGAGATCGACGCCCAATTCAGGAAAGTCGG
>DASXPW010000309.1:0-3001 GCA_036493385.1 Pyrinomonadaceae bacterium | reverse complement strand
ACAGACAGTTCAAGACTTTCCTACGAGAGAACGCTGGCACCGCACCAAATTTTGCCGGACACTATATTCTCGCCACGATGGGCTGCGGTACGGAGTGCGCTCAGGGCGTCGTGATCGACGCCTCGACGGGCCAGGTTTATTGGCTGCCGGAAACCATAAATCCGATCGACATGAATGACACCTCGGACGACTCGCTGATCAAATTTCGTCTAGACAGCAAGTTAGTAATTTTCCCTTCGATAAACGAAGCCGAATCGACCGATTACGGCTATGTTCGGCATTATGTGTTTGAGAATAATCGGTTTTATCTAGTGTATTCGGTCAAACAACAGACTTCGTTTTAGCTAATAGTGACTTCTGGCCTGAACAAACTCGATCCTATCTTCTCTAACGACGTACAATATCCTGTGTTCCTGCGTCAGGCGCCGAGACCACATTCCGGAACGTTTATGTTTTAGCGGCTCGGGTTTTCCGATCCCAGTGAAGGGATCACGAATTATCGCCTCTATAAGATCCAGGACTCGGACGAGCACTTTTCGATCGGAGGTGGCCCAGAAACGGAGGTCTTCGCGAAACTGAGGAGAAAGGATCGCCTCTCGCATTATTTCTTGGTCCTTCGCTTTACGCCGAACTCTTCACGGAGTTGATCGACGGTAACTTTTTCGCCCTTTCCATTCGCGAGGTCGCGCAAAGCGGCCTCGATACGTGCCGCGTTTTTCGGCGAACGAAAGACATGCGCTGTTTCTAGAAGACTTCTAAACTCTGACTCGCTGACCATAGCGACGCCTTCACGTCCTCGTCGTCTGATAACGGCGACCTCGCAGTCGTCGGTAATTCGGTCAAGTAAAGATGCCAAATTATTTCTTGCTTCGCTGTAGCTGATCTCGATGGACATTGCGGTTTACTCCATTGTACAACTTTATTGTACAAGTACGGAATTTGAAAATCAAACCCTACCTGGCATAGAATCAGCGTCTCAGGTCATCTAACCAACGCTTATGTCCGCCGGAAGTATTTTCGAACCGCAAACGAGCAGCAGCCCGAGTACCTATAAATTTGTCATAGCCGGCGTCGCGCTCGTTCTCTTCGTTGGCGTCGGTCTCGCTGTTTACTGGTACACAAAACCGATCCCGCCCAGCAGCGATGTTTTGGTCGCGCAAGAGATACGCGATACGACCGTGCTGATGCTGGCGCAGCCGACGTTTTCCGGCGAAGCGTTTCGCGAGCAGATATTGGGCAAAGGCCGCCTTGTAAGATTTGTCCGGTCCCTTAAGGACGCCTATTTTGTCTTTCCGACGGGCGACGATAACGCGTTCGATCAATTCGTCGGGAAATACTTTGTCGACCCGTCAAAGCTCGAGTTCGCTAAAGACCAAAACGGCGAAGAGTCGCTTAACGGCTATACGCTCCCCGATTCCGATGGGCTAAAATTCTTTCGCACGCAGCTCGAAAATATAAAGATCGAGCCCGACCTGCAGCTCACATTTCCGCTAAAGGATGCGACCTATGACGTCAGCCTGAAGGAGCTCCGCAACCTGGCCAACAGCTCTGAGCTTTATGGCGGCCGCCTCATCGCCCGCATGCCAAGCCGCCGAGACGAGCCACAATTTGTCTTTGCAAATCATGGCATCATGGTCGCAAAACCGGGCGAGCCCTCGCTAAAACGTCTGACGGACGAGCTGCTAAAAAATGTGCCTGACGATCGAAATTTGCGCATCCAGCGGCTGGTCGATTTTGTCTCAAACGATATTGATTACAGCTTTGTCGAGGCCTTTAGCGGCGGCGAGACGCTAAAACGGCCAAGCGAAACCCTGATGACCCGCAACGGCGACTGCAGCAACAAGACGATCCTGCTCGCGTCACTGCTTGAGCAGATCGGCGAAAAATATTTGCTGATCTATTGTCCGGGTCACATCACCGTCATCATCCCGCAAGGCGATTTTCCCGATGAGAATGGGCTCGATTTTGCCTGGGACAATCAAAATTGGCTGATCGCCGAGACGACGCTGGCCGGCTTTCAGGTTGGCAAGACCAAGGTGGCCGACTCATTGCGTTTGACGCATATCAACTATGTCCAAGACCCAAAAAATGCCGATGTCATCTTCGACGCAAACTCGTACGAGGTCTTAAAGTTTTTCTAGAAATGGCGGGCAGAAACACGACCGTTAGGGAGTGTGCTTTATCATCCTGTACCTGGTGCCGGGTCGAAAACAGATATGCTGATCAGCCCGGAAGCTGCCTAAGCCGGACACGCGCGTTTGCGCTCGTGTCTCCACCAGTGATCCTATGAACATCGGCATCCTGATCTCAGGCCGCGGGTCCAACATGGTCGCCCTCATCGACGCCGTAAAAAATGGTGAGATACTGGGCTCCGAAATAGCCGTCGTCATCAGCGACAAGCCCAACGCCGCCGGTCTTGAAAAGGCGCGCGAGCGCGGCGTCGACACCCTCGTTATCGAAAGAAGGGGCCGTACCCGCCAAGGACACGACGCCGAGATCATCGCCGAACTGAAACGCCGCGATGTCGATCTCATCTGCCTCGCCGGCTACATGCGGCTCCTGTCATGCGATTTTATAAACGCGTTTCCAGATCGCATCATCAATATTCATCCGAGCCTGCTGCCCGCCTTTCCCGGCCTCGACGCGCAAAAACAGGCGCTTGAGCACGGCGTCAAAGTAACAGGCTGCACCGTCCATTTCGTCAACGAAGCGCTCGACGCCGGCCCGATCATCCTCCAACGCTCGGTCGAAGTCCGTGACGACGACACAGTCGAGTCGCTCTCTGCCCGCATTCTCATTGAGGAGCATCTGGCGTATGTTGAAGCGGTCAAGAGACTCGCTGGGGTCGGCAACACAACAGCGAAGATGTCATCAATGACCTAAGAGACTCAGTCGGCGGCAGCCGACGAAATATTTGAGTCCGCTTCTCGCGACTGCACTTTAATGGAACACACCCCTTACCTCTGGACGCCCGGCGTAGGTCCGTCGCAAGCTGCGATCG
>DASXPW010000308.1:0-2360 GCA_036493385.1 Pyrinomonadaceae bacterium | reverse complement strand
GCCGCAGGACATCGCGACCGGTGAGCCGTTCACCGGACCGGCGGGCGATCTGTTAAAGCGCATTCTTGCGTCGATCGGCTTGCGCCACAACGATTGCTGGCTGACCAATGTCGTTAAGTTCGTGTCGCAGGGCGATGAGATCACGAAGGATGTGATCGAGCTTTTTACGCCGTACCTGTTCCGCGAGATCGAAGCCGTGAATCCAGAGATCGTTATCGCGATCGGTTCGACGCCGTCGAAGGCGCTGCTCAATACAAAGAAACCTATTTCCCAAATCCGCGGACAGATGCAGCAAGTAAACGGGCGGATGGTGATGCCGACGTTTAATCCGGCATATCTGCTGCGCGACGCGACTAAGAAAAAAGAGGTCTGGGACGATATGAAACAGGTGCGGGAGTTTTTGGCCGAGAAATAAAAGTCGGAACCGCCCGCGCTAGCGGGTGGCTTAACGCGATCAAGGCGTACACGCAGGACCAAATGTTTGGACAGATTTATTTCAGCCACCCGCTACAGCGGGCGGTTCTGACTTTATGAAAAGTGCGGAGATCATCGCGATCGGATCGGAGTTGCTGACGCCGGAGAGGTCAGATACAAACAGCCTCTGGTTTACCGAGCAGCTCAATGAGATCGGCGTCGAGGTCAAGCTCAGGACGATCGTCGGTGACGACGAAGCGCGGCTTGAGGAAACTATTCATGATGCGGTAAAGCGATCTGACATTGTCATCACGACCGGCGGGCTCGGACCGACCGAGGACGATGTGACGCGGCCCGTCGCGGCGCGCGCCATCGGTCGCGAGCTTGTTTATCACTCTGACATCGAAGAGCACCTTCGCGAGCGTTTTCGTGGCTGGGGACGCGAGATGCCCGAGATCAACAAGCGTCAGGCATATGCCATTCAGGGTTCCGAAATACTTCCAAATCCGAGCGGCTCGGCGTGCGGGATGTTTGTGGAACTTGATGGCAAGGTGCTTGCCATTTTCCCCGGGCCACCGCGCGAAAACCAGCCGATGTTCACCGATCACGTTTTGCCGAAGCTCAAAAAGCTGGCCGGCGATGTCGTTGTCAGGAAACGCATTCTCCGGGTGACCGGTATGGGCGAATCGGCAATCGACGAAGCGATCGCGCCGATCTATAAGGCGTATCCGGGTGTGCAAACCTCGATCCTGTTCAGCAAGGTCGAGGTCGAGGTCCATCTATCAGTGAGGTCAGACGATGAGAGCCAGGCTCTTGTCACTCTCGACGATCTCAGCCAAAAGATCGCGGAAAAACTTGGCGTTGCGGTATTTGCTACAAATGGCGAGACGATGGAGCAGGTGATCGCGAAATTGCTGACGGACCGAGGCGAGACCGTCTCAACCGCCGAGAGCTGTACCGGCGGTCTGATCGCGCGACGGCTGACCGAGCTTGCGGGCTCGTCGACATTCTTTATCGAGGGCGCCGTGACCTACTCAAACGAGGCAAAAGTGCGGACACTTGGCGTAAAACAAGATGTTCTCGATAAATTTGGCGCCGTCAGCACCGAGACGGCCGGGGCGATGGCCGCCGGAATGCGGGAACGGGCCGGTACCGACTACGCGATCTCGGTCACCGGCATCGCAGGGCCCGACGGCGGCTCGACCGAAAAACCCGTCGGCCTCGTGTGGTTTGGTTTGGCCGGCAAGGACGGCGTAAAGACGGCAAAGTTCAATTTTCCCGGTGACCGCTATCTCGTGCGATGGCGCTCAAGCCAAACGGCGCTCGATATGCTTCGACGATCATTGCTACCGACCCGAGAGCCCAAAACAACCAAATCAAGGCCTTGAATCTCTAAGAAAACAGTTGCTTTTTCGCTCGGATAGGTCGAGAATTACAGGGGCGCGTCGGCTCTTCTTTCTGCAGGAACAATTTTGAAACTTTGCCGCTCGGGCGGCGTGTATGAGTCCGGAAATGCAGGCTCTTTTCGTATTCCGAGTTAAGTCCAATTAAAAGCGTATGAAAAAGACACTTAAACTCCGTTTTTCGGTATCGCTCGTTTTGATCATTGCGATGCTCTCGCCAGTGACCGCGCTCGCTATAGGCGACGGAAAAAAGCATTTCCAGGCCGGCATGAAGCAAGAGGCAGCCGAGGCCTGGGATAAGGCTGTTGAGGAATACGCCTTAGCTGTTGCCGACAGTCCGAAGAATCCGGAGTACCGGCTCCATCTGCAGCGGTCGCTGTTTATGGCATCGCAGATGTACATGAAGAAGGGGACCGAGCTTGCAAACGAAAAGGACTACACCGGCGGATACAACGCTTTTCGCAAGGCATACGCATTTGACCCGACAAACGAGCTGGCAAAGGCCGAGATGGGACGAATGGTCCGTCTGCAGTCAGGGGAAAA
>DASXPW010000307.1:0-4400 GCA_036493385.1 Pyrinomonadaceae bacterium | reverse complement strand
GGGTACGTCACGGTGTATGCGTTTCGACGGCGCAAATTCGTCTCGCCGGAATTTCGCAAGAGCCTGTTGATAAATATCGGCTTTCTTTTCTTTTTTGGCCTCGTCTTGATCAACGTGGTGGATAACTATGGTCACCTTGGCGGCCTGATTGTCGGCATCGTTTATGGCGTCATACAGATCCCGTCGGACGAGTACAAAGACCCGCGCGTCGCGCATCCGATCACGAGAATTTTTGGCGTCATCGCGCTTGTCATTTTTCTTCTCGCCTGCGTTTTGAGTATCGCGCTGTTGGTAGCTAACCGCGGGCTGATAGTGCCTGAAGCATAGATGCCGCGCGTCCGAGTTCACCAACACGTCAATCCGCTCTCGCCTTATTATCGACAGGCCCCTCGAGCGGTCGAACTTGTTGCCATGTTCGCCGACCCGTCGCTGCCGCTGCACCTGGATATCGGATCTGCCCGCGGGCGGTTTTTGCTTGCGATGGCAAAAATAAATCCTAACTGGAATTTTCTCGGCGTGGAGATCCGCGAACCGCTTGTGACCGAAGCAAATCGGCTGGCTGCGGAGTCGACGCTCACGAATCTCCGTTATGAATTTTGCAACGCGATGCTATGGCTCGACCGCTTGCTAAACGACATTCCGAAAGAGCGGCTTAAAATGGTAACGATCCAGTTCCCGGATCCCTGGTTTAAGAAGAAGCACGCCAAACGCCGTATGGTCAACACCGACCTGGTTGAGACGGTTGTGGACAAACTCGCGGTCGGAGGCTCGGTTTTTGTCCAGACTGACATCGAGCTGCTCGCCGACGAAATATTCCAGTTGTTCTCGGGTGCCTCCCGCCTTAGATCCTCGCTCTTGCCAGCAAACCCGTTCCCCGTAAAAACCGAGCGAGAGATCGCCGTCGAGGCAAAGGGCGAAGACGTCTACCGAGCCGCATTCGAAAAAATATGAGAGGCCGGAGATAAACCAAGAGGATGTCTAAAAAGTCGGGTTCGATCCGTGTCTTTTCGTTTTCGTCTGTGCGTTCTGTGGTAGCTTCTTAGTAATTTCAAGAACTTAACACAGAATTCACAGAACGAGGACACAGAAAACAACCTTTCTTGGACATCCTCCGGATGCTCTTACGCTGTAGTTCCTTCTACCAGCTTATCTGAATGTCATAGTAGTCGGCGCCGCCCTTCGGATCGTCAATGCGAATAACGGCCGTGAAGTCATTTTGCCATGATGGCTGTTCCAATACGGAAACGTTCCCGCGGCCCTTCAGCTTGCGAACCCGCACCGTGCCTGATCGGCGAGCCAGGTTGCCGTTCACATTTGCCAACTCACCGATGGTCTGGCCGCCGGCGACCCACTCGGTCGTGATGCTGCCGCCCGAGATCACGACGTTGATGTCCTGATCAACGCGACCGCGCCACCTTGCCGAGCCGGACCGATACACTTCCTCGCGACCGGGCCCGGTTGGACCGCCCTGTCCCTGCCAGGACAGGTCGATGCGATAGTTATCGCCGCCGCCCTTCGAATCCGATATTTCGACGATCGCCGTATATCCATTCCCACGCGAAGGCTGTTGAATGACCGAGACATTTCCGCGGCCGTCCCGTTTGTCGGCGGTTACGATCGTGCTTCGTCGCGGTAGTCCACCGTTCACGTTTTGATAGGTCGTGGTCGCTCCCGTGCCCGAGACATCCTGCACCTGGATCGAATTGCCCTGCAGGATCAATCTCGCAACGCTGTCGACGCGGCCGCTCCAGGTCGCAGTGCCCGACGCGGTCGGATAACCGGGATTTGGATAACCAGGATCTGGGTATCCCGGATTCGGATAACCGGGATTCGGATAGCTGGGCTGCTGAACACTCGCGAAGCCTCTTTGATAGCCGTCACGGTAAAAGCTTTCATTCTGTGAGTTGTATTTATTTCGATACCGACGGTAATCGCTCGAGCGGTTGGCACGTGCGTCATTCGTCCCATCGCGATATCCCGCGTCATAGTAGCCGCATCTGATCGCGCCCGAGACGTTCGGGTTGCACTGCGCATTCAGTGTGCCGCTGCCGATGAAGATCATCGCAATAAACGCAAAAACATAAACTACCTTTTTCATAGCTCCTCCTGTTTCGCTCTTGACTATCGCAACTTCTTTTCTTTGGCGAACTTTCTTATTACCATCTGCCGCCTGAGTTTCGGCAGATGATCAATGAATAACTTGCCGTCGCAATGATCGGTCTCGTGCATGAATGCACGAGCAGCATAACCTTCGGCATCACGCTCAAACCATTCGCCCGTCTCATTTTGCGCCCGAAGCCGCGCCTTCATGGGGCGAACGACAACAGCCGGCACCTTGCCGACGGAAAGACAGCCTTCCTGGCCGGACTGCTCGCCTTCGATCTGGACGATCGTGGGATTTGCCGCGATCAACTTCACGCCGCTGCAGTCCATCACAAAAAGGCGAAGATTCAGACCGATCTGCGGCGCGGCCAGCCCGACCCCCTCGGCGTCATACATTGTATCAAACATGTCCGCGCAGAGAGCGGTCAGATCCGGGGTGAATTCAGTGACCGGTTTGCCGACTTTGCCGAGAACTTCCTCGGGATATTCAGTGATCTTTCTAACGGCCATTACCTATTAGCGAGGGATGACGCCGGTTCGCGACTGGCGCGAAAATCCGCGCCGCGCGTTAAAGCCTCGCTCGGTCCTTGAAAGGCACTCCCAACACACGTTTCTAACCTCGTTGTCCGGTTCGATGAACGTGTTATAGTGGGCTACCTCGCGGTCACACTCGGTACAGCGCACCGTCGGCTTGTCTTTGAGTTTGGGGTCCAGCGCTTCAACCATATTGTCACTAAATGAAGACTCCAACGCATTTTAAAGCGGAATCGTAAATCCGCCAAGCCGCAGCGTTTCACGGAGAAAATATCGACATTTTCAACAGACTTGAATATGATATGCGTACGCTCAAAGACGCTTTCACGCACGCAAGGAGTTTTCGATGTACAGGCTGCTCTTACTTTTGGGAATATTTGCGGTAATTTCCATCTCGATCCAGGCCCAACAGCCCTCGACCACGCCGGCGGGCGATGACCAGGTGGTCAGGATCAACACGGACCTGATCCAGATCGACGTGACCGTGACGGACAAGGACGGCAAGGTTGTCACCGGTCTCAAACCCGAAGATTTCGAGCTCTATGAAAACGGCGAGCGCCAGAAAATAGCAAACTTCTCGTTCGTTTCGAGGATCGCCGGCGGCGCGACCACCGGGACGGTCAACAACCTGCCCAGTTCGACGAGCGGCGGTAATGTGACGCCGACGCGAGGAAACGTCCGCCGGACCATTGCGCTCGTAGTCGATGACTTGAGCCTGTCGTTTGCGAGCGTGTATTACACCAGAAAAGCTCTCGCGAAATTCGTAGACGAGCAGATGCAGCCTGACGATCTGGTCGCGGTGATCCGTACCGGCGGAGGGGTCGGCGCGCTTCAGCAATTCACCTCGGACAAAAGGGTGTTAAAGGCCGCGATCGCCAGCATCCGCTGGAATCCCTTCTCATCAATGGACGCTCTCGCGTCGGTTGGACAGAATGACACGGAGATAACGGAACGATTTACGTCCGAGAGCGATGCCGTCGCGTCCGGAAACTCAAAACAATATACATTGATCCATCCGCACGACAACATCGACGAGGTCCAAAGAGCGAGCCGCGACTCGGCGAAGAACGCGAATGCGGCGGTAAAAGCCGTTTACGCCCAGTCGTCGATCGGTGCGCTTACCTACATCATCAAGGGAATGGCAAAGCTCCCGGGACGCAAGGCGATGCTGCTCTTCTCTGACGGTATCAACATCGGTGCGACGATGAACAACAAATCGCGCTCGTCGGCGATCTTTGACTTTATGCAGGAGGTTACGGACGCGGCTAACCGCTCGTCGGTCACACTTTACACTTTTGATGCACGCGGCATGCAGCAATCTTTGGGGTTTTCCGCGTCGGACAATACTTACGAGGTCATCGACGGGCATCGAGAGCAGAAATTAAAGGAGCGTGATCGCGAATTTAAAGATAGCCAGGATGGGCTAGTTTATCTCGCCGACCAGACCGGCGGAAAAGCGCTGCTCAACAGCAACGACCTCGATGGCGGTATTAGACGGGCGCTGGATCAACAGGCAGGTTACTATCTGTTGGCTTATGTTCCGGATGCCGAGACATTCGATGCGAAAAAACGCAAGTTCAACAAGTTTGAGGTCAAGATCAAACAGCCGGGCTTAAAGGTCAGCTATCGAAGCGGATTTTTCAGCCAGCCAGGGATCGACGTGCGTCCCCAGTTGAATGCGGAAAACCGGATGGCTGAATCGCTGATGTCGCCGTTTGCTCAAAGCGATATCGCACTAAACATAAACGCGCTCTATGCAAATG
>DASXPW010000306.1:0-9472 GCA_036493385.1 Pyrinomonadaceae bacterium | reverse complement strand
TCGTCAAATGCGGTAAATCTAACGGACGGTCTCGATGGGCTGGCAATCAGCGTGACATTTATCGCAATGTCGGCATTGACCGGTTTGACATATCTTGCGAGCGACGCGCGTTGGGCTGATCGTCTGGATATCACGCATAATCCGGCAGCCGCGGAACTCACTGTTTTCTGCGGATCGATGGTCGGAGCGAGTCTTGGCTTTCTCTGGTACAACTCGCCGCCGGCGGACGTCTTCATGGGTGATGTTGGATCTCTCGCGATCGGCGGAGCACTCGGTACGGTAGCAATTTTGACCAAGCAGGAATTTTTGCTGCCGTTCATCGGCGGTGTTTTTATTCTCGAGGCGTTGTCGGTGATGCTGCAGGTATCGGTCTTCAAGATAACCAAACGCGGCGGGCAACCGGGCCGGCGCATTTTTAAGATGACGCCGCTGCACCATCACTTTGAGATCAGCGGATGGAAGGAGCCGAAGATAGTCTTTCGTTTCGTGATCGTTGCGATACTTTTTGCCTTGTTGAGTTTGACGACTTTGAAGTTGAGATAGCGGTTCAGAGTTCAAGCTTTCGCTTGTATTCCGATCTACCAGGAAACAAGCTGAAGCTTGAACTCAAAACGTTCAAATTAAATGCAGATCGAAGGAAGAAAAGCGTTGGTCCTGGGTGCCGGAAAGTCAGGCGTCGCGTCGGCGCGCTTTCTTTCGGAGCGTGGAGCTACCGTCGCGCTGCATGACCGGAAACCTATCGAGGAATGGAGCGACGCCGCTCGCTCGTTGAAACAAACCAACGAGATCGGGGAGATCTCGGGTCAAATTCCTTCGTGGTTGCTCGATCAGATCGATCTGGTTGTCATCTCGCCCGGCGTACCGACAAACACGATCCCGGCTCGATACGTTGACCGCAAAGATGGCGAGGTGATCGGCGAGGTGGAATTGGCCTGCCGATTTATGCGCGGCCGCATTGTCGGCATTACCGGATCGAACGGGAAGACGACCACAACAACACTGATCGGCGAGCTTTTGAAACGTTCGGGAATAGCAACTCAGGTCGGGGGAAACATCGGGACGCCGCTGCTGACACTTGCCGAATCGTCGTCGGACGATGGCTGGACCGTCGTTGAGCTATCGAGCTTTCAGCTTGAGACGATAAAGGATTTTCGAGCGAACGTCGCCGTATGCCTGAACGTGACACCAAATCATCTCGATCGCTACGACTCTTATACTGACTACGCCGCCGCAAAGCATCGCATCTTCATGAACCAGACGGCGGACGACACCGCCGTACTGAATGCCGACAACGAGATCACAAAAGGTTGGGCCAACGGCTTGAAAGCGAAGGTCGTTCTTTTCAGCGTAAAACAAGAATTGAATGACGGCCTTTTTCTTCGCGGACACGATCTGGTTTGTCGCTTGGATGGAAACGAAAAAGTTTTGACCACTCGTGATGAGATCTTTCTTCGCGGCCTGCACAACGTCGAAAACGTCCTGGCGTCGCTCGCTGCCGGCCTGGCCTGCGGCGCGTCGGCTGGATCGATGCGCGCAACGATCCGCGATTTTAAGGGTGTCGAGCACCGCATCGAATTTGTCGCCGAGATCCGAGGCGTGCAATTTTACAACGATTCAAAAGCCACATCGGTCGATGCGACATTGAAAGCTCTCGACGCTCTCGGCGAAGGCGACGGCAAGATAGTCTTGATCCTGGGTGGACAAGGAAAAAATGCGCCGTATGCTCCATTGGCCGATCTGATCGAGCGGTCGGTCCGCAAGATCGTCGCGATCGGCGAGGACGCAAAAAATATCGCCACACAATTGGATAAATTTGCCGAGATCGAATTTGCCGGTTCGTTTCATGATGCGGTGACCAGATCGTTTCACGCGGCACAGGCAGGCGACAGCGTGTTGCTTGCTCCCGCGTGCGCTAGCTTTGATATGTTCAAAAGTTTTGAGGAACGCGGCGCGGTTTTTAAGGCGGAGGTACGAGATCTGAAACAGCGGACTGAGGGCTCGATCGCACAAAATGTCTAACGCCGGACGAACAGACTGGTTTTTGTTTACGATCGCCGCGGGTCTGGCGGTTTTTGGCGCCGTGATGGTTTACAGCGCGTCAGCTATGATGTCGCTTCAGGAAACACAGAACCAGACGGACCTCACATACTTTTACAAACAATTTGGCTTTACGCTCGCCGGGATCGCATTGATGATCGGCGTCAGCCGTTTTGACTACCGTCTGCTGAACAATTCGTATGTTGTTTATGGATTGCTGGCCATAACAGCCGTCCTGCTCGTCGTCGTTCTGGGGTTTCCGGCAATAAACGGCGCGCGCCGGTGGATCCGTTTCGGAGGCTTCTCATTTCAACCTTCAGAGATCGCAAAGATCGCGCTTCCGGTTTTCCTTGCGTACTTCTTAACAAAACGCGAAGGTGAGATCGCCGACCTGAAACGCACGGTCCTGCCATGTTTGCTGGCTTTAGGCATTGTCGGAGTTCTCGTTCTTCGCGGGCCTGATCTCGGCACGACGATCGTTCTTTGCGCCATCTTTTCAGTCGTATATTTTTCAGCGGGCGCGCGAATAAAACATCTCGCACCTGTGGCGGGCGGCTTGGTCCTGCTCGGCATCGGAGCACTGGTTTTTGCGCCATGGCGCCTTCGGCGACTTGCCGCGTTCGTTGACCCCTGCAGTCAGGAAAACGCGGCCGACACCGGTTATCAAGTCTGTCAATCGCTGTATGCGATCGGCTCAGGCGGTGTGCTCGGCGAGGGGTTTGCCAATGGTCAGCAGAAGCTTTTCTATTTGCCGTATCCATACTCCGATTTTATTTTTTCAGTCGTCGGCGAGGAACTCGGTCTGATCGGAACTCTCGCGGTCGTTCTGGCTTTCGGGTTATTTTTATGGCGCGGAGCGCGGGTGGCCATCAATGCGCCCGATCGATTTGGGAATCTACTTGGCATTGGACTCGTAACCGGTATTGTTGTTCAGGCATTGTTTAATATCAGCGTTGTAATCTCGATACTTCCGGCAAAGGGAATTCCGCTGCCGTTCATTTCCTACGGCGGCTCGTCGGTGCTCGTCACGATGTTTGCGGTCGGACTGCTCCTGAGCATTTCGCGGGCCAGTGCAGCCGAACCCGTTAAGGATGTCAGACCTGCGAGCGTTCATCGTCGGAAAGGCGCCAAAAAGGAGGCGCGTGCGATGAGCGCCCGGGCATAAGATGAAGATAAAGGTCATGATCGCGGCCGGTGGGACCGGCGGACATATCTACCCCGGCATCGCCGTGGCGAATGAGATATTGCGCCGCGATCCGTCGTCCGAGGTCCTCTTCGTGGGCACATCACGCGGACTTGAGACAAAGATCATTCCCGAAAATGGCTTTCAGCTTGCGCTCATCCACAGCGTCGGTCTCAAGAATGTCGGCCTGAAGGGAAAGATCAAAGGACTGACGACCCTTCCGCGAAGCTTTGTTGAGGCGCGGCGGCTGTTAAGGGAATTTCGGCCGGCGGTAGTAGTCGGTGCCGGCGGCTACGTTTCCGGCCCGGTCCTGATGATGGCTGTGATCATGGGAATTCCGACGCTGGTGATGGACTCAAATGCATTGCCGGGATTTACAAATCGCAGACTTGCACGATTTGTCGATCGGGCGGCACTGACATTCCAGGAGGCGTTGCCGTTTTTCGGCAAAAAGGGAACCGTCACGGGAAACCCCGTGCGAAAGGAGTTTTTCGACGTCAAGCCAAAAGAGCGAAATGGACAGACGTCTGTGCTTGTTTTTGGCGGCTCACAGGGCGCTCGGGCAATAAACAATGCGATGATCGGTGCCCTTGATCATCTGAACGGGACGCGCGAGACAATGCATATCGTTCATCAGACGGGCGAGGCCGACTTTGAAAAGGTACGGGCGGCATACAACGAACATGGCTGGGAATCGGCGGACGTTCGTCCATACATCTCGGACATGATGCATGAGTTTGAAAAGGCCGATGTCCTGATCTGCCGGGCGGGCGCGACCACCTGCGCAGAGATCGCCGCGGCTGGCAAGGCGGCGATAATGATCCCGCTGCCGACGGCGGCTGACGATCACCAGCGAAAGAATGCCGAGGCGATGCAGAGTGCGGGTGCGGCTAAAATGATCGTTCAAGACCAGTTGTCACCGGAAGTTTTGGCGGCGGCTCTTACAGCGATCGCGCACGCACCCGAGACCATCGCGCAGATGGAGCAAGCAGCAAAAAAACTCGCTCGCGAAGATGCTGCCGAGGCGACGGTTGATATTATTGAGAAGCTTGCTCGCGACTGATATGTTTCTTCACGTCAAAAATATCCATTTCGTCGGGGTCGGCGGCATCGGCATGAGCGGTATCGCCGAGGTGCTTTGCGATCTAGGTTTTGATGTATCGGGTTCTGACCTCAAGAAATCGAACAGTACAGACCGGCTTGAGCAGATGGGCGCGAAGATCTATGAAGGTCACGACGCCGAGAATGTCGGCGACGCCGAAGTGGTCGTTTATTCAAGCGCCGTTAAGGACGACAATCCGGAATTGCAGATCGCGCGGCAACGCGGGATACCGGTCATCCCGCGGGCAGAGATGCTTGCCGAGTTGATGACGCTCAAGCCGTATGCGGTGGCCATCGCCGGTACGCATGGGAAAACGACGACCACATCGATGGTCGCAACGCTTCTCAAACACGCGGGGATCGATCCGACCGCCGTTGTCGGAGGCGTAGTCGACACGCTCGGGTCGAATGCAAGCCTCGGCGAATCGGAATGGTTCGTGACTGAGGCCGACGAGAGCGACCGGTCTTTTCTAATGCTTTATCCCACGATCGCCGTCGTGACAAACATCGACAAGGAACACATGGAATCGTACAAAGGCATGGACGACGTCGTTCAGTGCTTTACAGATTTTGTGAATAAGGTCCCGTTTTATGGGGCTGCCGTCATCTGTCTCGATGACCCGAACGTTCAACTGATAATCCCTAACATCAAACGCCGTCGCGTCACATATGGTTTGACAGCACAGGCAGATGTCTCGGGGCATGACATTCAGTACAACGAATCGTTTGGCTCGACCTTCACGGTTTGGCGAGGCGGCGATGTCCTGGGTGAGGTCGAACTTCCGGTTCCAGGCAAGCACAACGTATATAACGCGCTTGCTGCAACAGCCGTCGCGCTGGAGTTAGACATCGCGTTCGGTACGATCGCGGATGCCTTCGCAGGATTCCGGAATGCGAACCGGCGTTTTCAATTCAAAGGTGAGGTCGGAAGCGTGACTGTGATCGACGATTACGGCCATCATCCAACCGAGATACTGGCGACGCTTCAGGCTGCCAAGTATAGCGCCGGAGGGCGCCGCACGGTGGTCATATTTCAGCCACATCGATATACGCGGACGCAGGAGTTGATGGACGAGTTTGCACTCGCGTTCAATAACGCGGACGTTCTGTATGTCCTCGACATATACGCCGCCAGCGAGTTGCCGATCGAGGGCATCACGGCCGAGGTCTTGACGGAGAATATTCGGCGATATGGTCATAAAAATGTGCAGTATATCGGCGGAGTGGACGGTGCGACCGACATTGTTTGTCCCGAGTTAACTGCGGGTGATCTCGTCATCACGCTTGGAGCGGGAAGCGTCACGCGGCTCTCAGAGGAGATCTTAGAAAAATTGGGCCACACCTCGGAAACACAGGCGGCCTGAGTGCAAAATGGCAAAAAAGGCATCAAAAGCAAAGAAGGGTAAACCGGCTGCGAAGACCGTCGCACTCACCGCGCGTAAACAGCCGCGGGTAAAACAATCAGGGCCCAGTCGATTCTCACGATACTTTTTGCCGGGCGTTCTGAGCGTGGGCATTCTGGCTGCGCTCGTGACCTTAGCCGTTGTTGGGTATCAGACAGTAACTGCCTCAAACTTTTTCGAGGTCAAGACGATCGATGTTAATGGCGTCGAACGTTCGTCGATGGATGACATTCGCAGGATCGTCGCGTCTGACACGCAAAAGACGGGCGCTTGGAACGCAGACCTGCCCGAGCTGCGGCAAAAGATCGAGAAGTTGCCGTTCGTAAAGTTTGCTGCTGTTTCGCGCCTGTTGCCGAACGGTCTCAAGGTTGTGATCAATGAACGCGTTCCGATCGCGGTCGTCAAGGTGTCGACGGGAAACTTTCTGATCGACACCGACGGCGAAATGCTCGCGCCGCCAAAAACGGACGACTCGGCTCTGATGGTTATTGCTGGTTGGGACGAGGCGAAAACGGAGAAAGCTCAGAAGGATAATCAAACGCGAATAAAGATGTTTCAAAAAATGATCTCCGATTGGGGGGCTTTGGGCTTAGCAACGCACGTAAAACTGATCGATCTCGCGGACCTTCAGGAACCAAAAGCGACGATCCAGGATTCGGGCCGCGATATTCCGGTCACGCTCGCACGTGACGACTATGCAAAGAGCTTGAGATCCGCGATCGAAGCGATCGCCGGGAAAGGAGAGAAGGTTAGATCGGTCAACGCCGGCGGCGTCTATCCGATCATAGATTATGTCGGCGTTAATTAAAGGCGTGTAATGAAAGGAGAAATACAGGCAGTCGGATTGGATATTGGCACGAGCAAAGTTCGATGCGTGATCGGCGAGCCGTCGGCCGATGGTCGGATGGATATTATCGGCGTAGGCGAGGCCGACTCAAAGGGCCTGCGCCGCGGCATCGTGACGGCGACCGAGATGGTCGCGGAGTCGATCCGACGCGCTGTCGGCGAAGCTGAACGGGTCGCCGGTGTCGAAGTCGATTCGGCTGTCGTTAATCTGTCGGGCGAGCATTTTCGCGGCGAGAACAAAAACGGTGTTGTTGCCGTCGCCGGTACCGGTCGCGAGATAAGCGACGAGGATGTCGAACGCGCCATCGAATCCGCCAGCGCCATGCCGCTGCCGCCGGGCTGGGAGATCGTCACGCGTCTGCCAAAGGAATTCATCATCGATGGCCAGGACGGCATCACCGAGCCGGTCGGGATGAGCGGTGCGCGGCTGGAGTCGTTAGTGCATATTGTGACGGGCCCAAGTGCAGGCAGGCAGAATCTCGCGAAGGCTGTTCAACGCGCCGGCCTTGATGTCGAGCGGATGATGCTCGAGCCTTTGGCTGCCGCAGAGAGTACGCTCACCGACGACGACAAGGAGTACGGCTGTGCCATCGTAAATGTCGGTGCTGAGATAACGAGCCTGATGATCTTTGGCCGCGGCGCCGTTCAGCATACGGCCGTGTTCCCATTTGGCAGTACGCACTTTACAAAGGACATTGCCGTTGGTCTGCGTGTCTCGATCCCCGAGGCGAACAAGATCAAACACAACTATGGCTGCGTGGCATCGTTTTTGATGGACGAGCAGGAACGGCAGGAAGTGATCGAGATCGTTCCAGTTGGCCGTAACGAAACGCGAGGTCTATCAAAAGAAATTCTCTGCGACATCATGCAGCCGCGTGCGGTCGAGTTGCTGCAGCACGTGGCTCACGAAGTTGGGGTCTCGCAGGCGCAGATCTCGAGCGGCGTGATACTGACAGGCGGCGGCGCACTCACGCGCGGGATGATCGAGATCGCCGAGCAGATCTTTGACGCTCCGACGCGATTGGGATTTTTGGAGCCCGAATTCTTCGGCGGGCTGGTCGAAAAAATTCAAAATCCGCAATGGGCGGTAGTTTGCGGTCTTGCACTTAGTTCGATGCGGTCGCGGATGAGAAACACTGATTCGAACGGACGACATTCTCCGTGGAAGGTTTCGGCATGGCTCGAAAATTTTCGCGAGAAATTTAGGTAAGCGTGACACATAGGCTTTTCTTTTATCGCAAATGGTTGTATGCTCTATCGCCGACAGCACAAGATATTGTTGAGTTCACGTCACTCTCAGAAACAAGTACAAGGACTAGGAATTAACAAGGAGTTCGGGCTCAACCTCGGAGCGCATGAATTTTACAGAAGGAAATCAAATGAGTAATAGCGCGATAAAAATGTTCATCGACGAACCGCCGATCACCGGCGCTCGGATCAAGGTCATCGGTGTCGGGGGTGGCGGTGGTAACGCGGTAAATCGGATGATCGACGCGGGCATCAAGGGCGTTGAGTTCATCGTTGCGAACACTGACCTTCAGGCGTTAAACGTGTCAAAGGCCCCGATGAAGATTCAGCTCGGCAGCCGTTCGACTCGCGGTCTCGGCGCCGGCTCTAATCCTGATGTCGGCCGCGACGCCGCTCTCGAAGACCACGAAAAACTTCTCGATGTGCTCGAGGGTTCCGACATGGTTTTTGTTACGACGGGTCTTGGCGGTGGAACGGGAACCGGAGCCGCTCCGGTGGTTGCATCGCTTGCGATCGAGCTCGGCGCTCTGACGGTTGCCGTCGTAACAAAGCCGTTTGCGGTCGAAGGGAGAAAACGGATGGCGCAGGCCGAGCGCGGACTGGCTGAGCTTCGCGGCTGCGTTGATACGATCATCACGATCCCAAATTCAAAGCTCCGCGAGGTCGAGGAAAACATCACGCTGATGGATGCTTTCCGACGAGCCGACGAGGTGCTGCTGCAGGCCGTTCGCGGCATAACCGATCTCATTACGACGCCGGGCGTTATCAATCTGGATTTTGCTGACGTAACAACAGTCATGCGCGGACGTGGGGTCGCATTAATGGGCGTTGGGACCGGCGAGGGCCAGGACGCGCCATCAAAGGCCATGCGTGCAGCGCTCGATTACAAGTTGTTAGAAGAAAACTCGATCAAGGGAGCCAAAGCCGCTCTCATCAACGTGACCGGCGGAGAGAACATGCCGCTTGCCGAGATCGAGGACGCTATTGGAATGATCGAGCAGGAAGCCGACGACAACGCAGATATCATTTGGGGCAACGTCATTCGCGGCGAGATGTCCGATCAGATCACGGTTACGGTCATCGCAACCGGTTTCGACAGTGCGGTACAAAATATTATTCCGCAGCCTCGCCTCGCCGAGCCGCCGCTAACTGCGTCGGCCGCATACGCAGGCGAGCAAGGTGCGGCCGAAAATATGGACGTCCCGACCTTTATTCGACGACAGGCCGACTAGACTTCTTTGTTTTGAAAAATAGCTAATCGCTGTCAGCTAACAACTGACAGCTATTTTTTGTTTTTCAAAGATCCGGGCAGGGACGACGCTCTTCCTGTCACGCCACAGTGTTAAAATCCATTTGTGTCAGATAAGAGCGCAAATGACCGAGAAGCTTTGCCGGCCATCGGCATAACGCTGGGTGATCCGGCAGGCATCGGACCAGAGATCTGCGTCAAAGCGATGGTAGAACCCTCCGTCCTTAAGACTTGCCGACCGATCCTCATCGGCGACCGAGAACTGCTTGAAAAAACAAAAAACGCGCTCGGATCTAGAGTTCGATTCCAGAACGCGGATGAGAACCTTGATGACGCCATAACCGTTATCATGCCCGATGACGCCCGTGGCAATTTTCCTCTCGGTATTGATGCGGCCGAGTGTGG
>DASXPW010000305.1:0-7549 GCA_036493385.1 Pyrinomonadaceae bacterium | reverse complement strand
GGCTTTGTGAAATAAGCGCGAAGCGATACGGCAAACAAAACCAATGCCAGGGCAGACGCAAGATCATCCTGAACAAAGGTCGAATTTGCGATGACATTTGGCTCGCTTAGGAAAAGAAAGACCGACAATATCGCGGCCAGGTCTCCGAAAAGGCTTTTCGCAAACGCCCAGATCACGATGGCCAGCAAAACGGGAACAAAGATGACCGGCAGCCGCGCCCAATAAATGATCTGTTCAAATTTGTCGGCATTGCGATGAAAGAAATCCCCGCAAAACGTATCGGTCCCGTCGTCGGGGTCGCCCGGTTCTTCGGCTTTTGTCCAACCTTCCGAATCGAGTGGAAGCTCAGGCTGAACATGTTCGAGACCGATGGCACTTAGCGCTTTTATGAACGGTGGATGCTCTTCGTTTAGCCGGAAATCGTGAGTTTTGAGATATGAATAACCGGACGGAATGTGGATCGTGTCGTCGACCATCATCGATCGGCGGCTAAGAAGAGAAAGCTGAAGGATGACGAACGCAGCCAAAATGACAACGAGCGTGACCACATAAAGCCCCGCTCGTGGAATATTTTCGAATCGCATCCCCTTTATCGATCGCACGCAGAGATCAGGATACTACGCGACTTGCTCCATCACGACTACATATGGATCGTCAGATCATGAACGCCCTCGGCGGCTTCCATGACGCTTTCCGAAACCGTCGGGTGCGCGTGCATGATGCGGCCGAGCTCGTCGGCGGTTGTTTCGAGGGCCATGCCAACACAGGCTTCAGCAAGAAGCTCAGTCGCGTGCGGGCCGATAATGTGAACACCCAGCACCTCGTCGTATTTCTTTTCGGCGACGATCTTTACGAAGCCATCCGTCTCGCCGAGTATCCGCGCTTTGCCTGAGGCCGAGAACGGAAATTTGCCGATCTTCACATCGTAGCCAAGCTCTTTTGCCTTAGCCTCGGTCAAGCCGACCGACGCCACCTCGGGGTCGCAGTAGGTACAGTTCGGGACGAGATTTTGCTTGATCGGCTCGACCTTTTTGCCGGCAATGGATTCGACGACCAGGATGCCTTCCTTCGACGCAAGATGCGCGAGCCAGGCGGTGTCGATCGCATCGCCGATGGCAAAGATGCCGGGCTCATCCGTTCGGCAATATTCATCGACCTTGACCGTGCCGCGCGGGTTGACCTTGACCTTTGTATTTTCGAGACCGAGACCTTCGAGATAAGGCATGCGGCCAACGGCGACGAGCAGCATTTCGGCCTCAAAGCTAGCATCCTCGCCTTTAGCATTCTTGCCCGAAACCTTGACACCCTTTTTCGACTTTTCCATCTTGTCGAGCTTTATGCCCGTCTCGGTCTTGATGCTCTGTTTCTTGAAAGCGCGGGCCAGCTCTTTTGAAACTTCGGCATCTTCAACCGGCACGATACGATCAAGCAATTCGACCACCGTCGTGTCACATCCAAAACGCGCATAGACGCTCGCAAACTCAACGCCGACGGCGCCCGAACCCATGACAACCATCGACTTTGGAACGCTTTCGAGCTCGAGTATCTGATCGGAATTCACGACCTGCTTGCCATCTATCTCAAATCCGGCGATCGGCCGCACGACAGAGCCAGTCGCGATGATGATGTTTTTGGTCTGAAGTGTTTCCTTCTTGCCGTCCGCCAGAGCAACCTCGACCTTGCCGGCGCCGAGTATCTTGCCAAACCCGTTGTAGACAGCGACCTTATTCTTCTTCATTAGGTAGGTCACGCCGGCCGAGTTTTTGGCGACGACATCGGATTTATATTTTTGTACGCCGGGCCACTCGTAACTGAGACCGCCGGTTTTCAGACCGAACTTCTCGAACTCGCCTGCCTTCTGATAGAGGTGCGCGGCGTTGAGCAGCGCTTTGGTCGGGATGCAGCCTCGAAGACCGCACGTGCCGCCGAGACGGGCACCCGGTTCTTTCTCGATGATCGCGGCCTTGAGACCAAGTTGTCCGGCGCGCACGGCGGCGACGTATCCGCCCGGTCCGGACCCTATAATGACGACGTCAAATTGTTCAGCCAATGACTTAAACCTCGTGAAAAATTAGATCTAACGCAAACGATAAGATTAGTATAACGGTGCTGCACGCGCAAGCTAGGCGCTTTTTCAAAACGGGAGTAAAATTTCTTATAAATGCAGCATTCAGAAGAGTTCTTGGCCCTGACCGACGATGCAATGTCGCGTGTTTGTGAGGTTTCGGTCGATGAGGCGATCGAGCGGACGGAAAAGGGCGCGCAGCTGATAGACGTTCGCGAGGACCGCGAGTGGGCCGACGGCCACGCCGCAGGCGCGCGGCACATGGGCCGCGGCGTCATCGAGCGCGATATCATACATGAAATTCCGGACAAATCAGCCGAGATGATATTGTATTGCGGCGGCGGATATCGCTCGGCAATGGCGGCCGACAATCTGCAAAAAATGGGATATACCAATGTGTTCTCATTGGCCGGCGGCTGGCGCGCATGGCAGGAATCGGAAGCGCCGATCGAGGCGGGTCCCACAGAATGACGGAAGGTGCAAAAATAGTTCAGGACCAGGCGCGGGCGCGGATACGCGAAATAGCGGCTGAGTTTGCAACGCGCGGCGACGATCTTGGCTGGTTTGATGCGGCCTATCGCGAGGCTGCAGGCGACGCGGAAAAACTTCCGTGGGGCGACCTCGAGCCGAATAAATTTTTTAAGGCTTGGGCGGAAGGGCATGGGCTTCAGGGCGACGGGCGAAAGGCGCTGGTCGTCGGCTGTGGGCTTGGCGATGACGCTCGGTACCTCGACGACCTTGGTTTTAACGTGACGGCTTTTGACCTGTCGCCGACTGCGATCGAATGGGCGAAACGGCTACATGCACTGACCAAGATCAAGTTTGGAGCTGCAGATCTCTTTCATCCACCGGATGACTGGTTTTCGATCAAGACCCCACCTGCTACGGCAGGCGGTTCTGACAGGACCGGAACGTTCGATTTCGTTCTCGAGATATACACGATCCAGCCGCTGCCGATGGACCTGCGGACAAAGGCCATTGACTCGGTCGCGTCGTTCGTCGCTCCGGGCGGCGGCCTGGTCGTTGTTTCCCGCGGGCGCGGCGATGATGAGGAGCTTGTGCAGCTGCCGTGGCCGCTGTCGCGGCACGATCTGTCGCGATTTTTGGAAAGCGGTTTGACCGAAATTGGCTTTGACGATTTTATCGATGAAGAAGACACGCGGCGTTTCGTGGTCGAATACCGACGGAAGTGAGGAAATATGACGATGCAATTTAAGCAATTTTATCTGGGCTGTCTCTCGCACGCCTCTTACTATCTGGGTTCGGACGGCGAGGCCGCGGTCATCGACCCGCAGCGCGACGTACAGCAATACATCGACGAGGCCGAAGCAAACGGACAAAAGGTCAAGTACGTCATCGAAACTCATTCGCATGCCGATTTTGTCAGCGGTCATCTCGAGCTGGCCGGTAAGACCGGAGCGCAGATAATTTACGGCGAGAGCGCAGCGACACAGTTTCCGACGCTGAAAGTTAAGGATGGAGATGAGCTGCAAGTTGGCAATATCAAACTTACTTTCCTCGAAACGCCGGGACACACGCCCGAGGGCATTACGATCATTGCGAAAGATACCGAGGACGATTCGGCGCCGCTGAAAATGTTTACGGGCGACACGCTTTTCATCGGCGATGTCGGCCGTCCGGACCTGATCGGCTCGAAAGGATTTACGAGCGAACAGATGGCCGGGATGTTGTACGATTCGGTCCATCAAAAGCTCTTGAAATTTCCCGACGAGACCGAGGTTTATCCCGCGCACGGATCGGGGTCGCTGTGTGGAAAATCTCTTTCCAAGGAAACATGGTCGACGCTCGGGGAGCAGCGGAAATTCAATTACGCGCTGCAGCCGATGAGCAAAGACGAGTTTATAAACTTGGTTGCGACCGATCAGCCGGAAGTGCCGATGTACTTTCCAAAAAGCGCGGCCCGCAATCTCGAGGGCTCGCAGAGTCTCACTGAGCTGCCCGCGCCGCGTTGCCTTTCGACTGGCGAGATCAAGGCATTTGACGGTGTGGTGCTCGATGTCAGGCCCAACAACATATACGGAGCGTCGCATATTCCGAATTCGATAAACATAGGGCTTGGCGGCCAGTTTGCTTCGTGGGCCGGAACGATGATCCCGATCGGTACGCCGATCGCGGTAGTTGCCGATACCAAAGAGCAAGTAGACGAAGCGGCCATTCGCCTGGCGCGCGTCGGGCACGACACGACGGTCGGATTTACGTTGTTTGGCGATTACGACGGTGAGAAAAAAACCGTCGAACAGGCCTCGGTCGAGGACACAAGTCAGATCACGAGCGCGAACCCGCAGATCCAATTTGTCGATGTCCGCCGCGCTCCAGAACACACGGGCGGTCGTGCCGCGGGTGCGATAAATATTCCATTAAACAAGCTGCCCGCCGAATTTGAGCAGCTTGATCCGACAAGGCCGACGTACGTTATTTGCCAGGGTGGCTATCGGTCGAGCATCGGGACGAGCATTCTCGAAAACGCGGGATTTACCGATCTGCATAACGTGACGGGAGGAACGGCAAAGTGGATGTCGGCCGGTCTACCGATGGAAAAAGCCGAGACCTCGGCGGCGACCAATTGATCGTTCAGAGCTCTTTTTTTGCGAGGCGGCTCCAGAGACGGGAGTGATGCCTGCGCCGGAATTCGGGCGAGGTTTTCACCGATTCGACGGCCTGTTCAAAAAGCTCGCGAGCGCGGTCGTTGTTGCCCCGTTGTTTGAACGCCTTACCCAGGTAATAAAGCCCTTCGGCGTCGAAGGCACGTCGCTCGACAAATCTTTCCAGCGCCTCGTGGGCCTCGTTCAGCATTCCGGCTTCGAGGTAGGTCGCACCGATCTCGCGCCAGATCTCGCTCAGCGAATATTTCTCGTTCTGTTCCACGACGACGGAAAAATGCTCGATCGCCTGCTGCAGATCGCCGCGCCGCCGCGCCAGTTTGCCGAGTTCGTAGTTGGCATCGATCTCGTTCGGGTCTATCACAATGGCTTTGTTCAGATGCTCGAGCGCACGCGGCTCCTGCCGGCGTTCGAGATAGATAAGACCGAGCTGAACGTGAGCGTCGGCGTCGCGCGGATTGACCGTCGCATTATGAAGAAAGCGTTTGAAATTTTGCCGCTGGCGGAAGGCGTTTCCGAACCCTCGGGCCTCGCCGCGTAGGAATCCGCCAAAATACATTACCGCAAAAATTATAAGAAACGGCGAGAACAGCCACGGTCCGACGAACCTTAGCGCGTACATCCCGCAGCTGAGCGACACGCATGCGACGCAAACGGTCAGTATACAGACAGCGTAGTTTGCTCCGAACACTGTCCTCAGCGCAAAGACCGTGAAAACGCCGAAAAGGACGGCGCTCGCGAGCCAAATTCCGAGCCATGCGACGGGTTGAAGCGCGAGTGTATAGAGTGCGAGGCCGGCCAAAGCGAACGGCAGATTTGCGGCGACCCATGCGAATAAAGTGCAGACGGCAAGCGCTCCGTAATCGCGACGCAGAATGATCCCAAAATTTCCGACGCCGCCGAAGACGGACATCAAGAGTATTGCGGCAGGCACATAAAACAGCGACAGCAATAACACCGGTTGGTAAAATTTTGTCGGCTCGACCGAAAAAAGTTGAAAAAACCTTTCGCCGACGATCGGTATCTGCGGATGATCATTGACCGCCTGTTGATAGGCGGCGACGGCCTGACCACGCTTAGCCGGCGATTCTTCATTCGTGTCGCGATGATTCTCTTGATAAAAATCGTTAAAGCTCTGAACCGAATACGCCTCATTAAGCCGCACATTAACGGTCGCAAAAAAGAGCATCGCGACGACCACCACCCCGGCGGCCGCAAAGATCCAGCTCGCGCGGTCCATGATCTCGCTCATCGCGAAAGCCGGACGCAGGTATATCAGGAAAAGGAGCCTCAGATTTTCCATCGCTCAGAGCGTGAACCTCGGGTGATTTTAGCTGTCTGAGGGTAGAACGATGCCATAAATCTGTCAAATTTTTTTCTTCTGGCGATTCAGGATAGAATCTAGTTTGTGCATCGCTAGATTCAGATAGATAGGAAATTGTTAATGGCTGAACCTATCCAAAATGATTCGAAAACGCGGATCGAGACCGATTCGATGGGTGAGGTCGAGGTGCCGTCGTATGTTTATTGGGGAGCGCAGACCGAGCGAAGCTTGATCCACTTTAACATCGGATTTGATGTGATGCCGCGGGAGATGATTCGCGCACTGGGCATCCTAAAAAAGGCTGCGGCGATAGTGAATTTCGATCTTGGGAAATTACCCGAAGATAAAATGAAACTGATCGTTCAGGCGGCGGACGAGGTGATCGAAGGCAAGCTCGACGCTCATTTTCCGCTTCGCGTATGGCAGACGGGTTCGGGCACGCAGACGAACATGAACGCCAACGAGGTCATCTCGAACCGCGCCATCGAGATCGCCGGCGGCGAGATGGGTTCGAAAAAGCCGATCCATCCAAACGACGATGTGAACAAGTCGCAGTCGTCGAACGACACGTTCTCCACAGCGATGTACATTGCCGCGGCCGAGCGGCTGACGGCGATGATCCCCGAAGTGCAGAAGGTCAGCGACGCGATCAACGCAAAGGCGAAAGAATTTGAAGGCGTCGTGAAGATCGGCCGTACACATTTGCAGGACGCGACGCCCATTACCGTAAGTCAGGAGTTTGGCGGCTGGGCGAGCCTGATCGATCGCGATATCGAACGGCTGAAAATGGTCTTGCCGGGTTTGATGGACCTGGCGATCGGCGGTACAGCGGTCGGCACGGGTTTAAATGCGCATCCGGAATTTGCGACGCGGGCGGCGGCAAAGATCGCCGAGCTGACCGGGCTGCCATTTAGGACGCACCCGAACAAATTTGCGGCGTTGTCGGCACACGATGAGCTGGTATTTGCGTCCGGTGCGTTGAAAACGCTTGCGGGGAGCCTAATGAAGGTCGGCAACGACATCCGATGGTTGGCATCAGGTCCGCGATGCGGCATAGGCGAGATCTCGCTGCCGGAGAATGAGCCGGGAAGCTCGATCATGCCGGGGAAGGTCAATCCGACACAGTCGGAAGCGATGACGATGGTTGCCGTGCAGGTTTTCGGTAATGACGCCGCGATCGGGTTTGCGGGCTCGCAAGGGAATTTTGAGCTGAATGTTTTCAAGCCGGTGATGATCCATAATTTTTTGCATTCGGTGCGGCTCATTCACGATGCGTGTCACGGATTTGTCGATTACTGCATCGCCGGCATCGAGCTGAATCGCGACAGAATAGATCATTATCTGAAAGATTCGCTGATGCTCGTGACGGCGCTCAATCAGCACATCGGCTATGACAACGCCTCGAAGATCGCCAAGAACGCGCATAAGAAAGGAACCTCACTAAAAGAATCGGCGATCGAGCTTGGACTGTTGACTGCGGAGCAGTTTGACGAATGGGTGAAGCCCGAGGAAATGACGCATCCGTAACAGTTATTAGTG
>DASXPW010000304.1:0-3249 GCA_036493385.1 Pyrinomonadaceae bacterium | reverse complement strand
GGTTCGTGTACGTACCCGACCTGATTGGCATCCATGAAGCACGGATTGCACATCATGTTGCAGCGGTTTGTGAGATCTACTGTTAAAACTGCTCCGCGGCCAAATTTGATATCCGACGTGCCGTGATGATGGACATGATCGTCCTCGGCCGACTTGAAGTCGCGGCCGAAGAAGAGCGACTCGATGCGTTCGAGAAATCTCGCGTCTGTCGCAAGTACGTCCTCAAATAAGCCATGCGTCGGACACTCCTTTCGCATTATGACCTGGCCGTTTTCCTCGACGATCTGCGCCTTTATCTCGCCCGGGTGTGCATCCATCAGGATGTTCAGCGGGATATCGCCGGAAATGACGCCGTTGCGGACAGATTTTACGCAGGCCGGGCAGAGCGAATCGGTCTCACGTGGAAATCCGAGCGGCGGAGCGCTGCGCTCATAAGATTTAAGCAGCGGTTCGGCGGCCCATTTCGGCTCGATCGACTTCCCTTCCGGCAGCACGGAATTTACGGCCTGAAATGCCTTCCAGCCAATATCTGCCAGCTTTGATACGGCTTTTGAGCCTCTTCGACTGCCGCCTTTGCCTTCGCCTCGTCTGAAATTGTCGCTGAACATAGTTAAAATGGGCTTAGATGCGCAAATCCACTGGAAATACTAACAAATTCCGAGACAAAACTCTAAAACTTGTCGCGTTTTTCATTGTTAAGGTAACGATCACGGCGGGCGGTTTTCGCAAATCCCGTCAAGTTGTCCCAACTTTGTCCCAGCCTTGTCCCAGATGTCTCTGGGACACAGAAACCATTGAAATCAAATACGTTACCGCCCCAAAACTGCTATTTTCCCACGTTTTTTCGAAAAAGTTTTTATCGTGAGAAATGCAACGTGGATCACGCTCCACGACACGATTATAACATCGATGTCAATACCGGCCGTTTGTGAAATAACCCGACGCTCAAACGGCATATAGCCGTAGCATCTGTGAATAAAATGGGTTCTGTAAATCAATCACTAACCGATGACCCGTTCAAAGTCCGGAAAGCCCGGATCGAGGATCTGCCGGCGATAGCAAAGATGGCGGTCAAACTCGCTCGTCAGCATGGCGAGTACGACAAGCAAAGATTCGATCTCAGCATCTTTGAGCCGCTCGAACCGAGGCACCTCGAATATCTGACCGAGCAATTCCGACGTGAAGATACATCCTTTCTCGTCGCCGTGGTCGACGAAGACATTGTAGGCTACGCGTTTTTGCGTATCGAGCCGCAAAGTTTTCCCTCACTGGATCAGCAAGGCGTCTGGCTGCACGACATTTATTTTGAAGAATCGGCGCGGCGTCTCGGTCTCGCGACTCAATTTTTTGATGCGATCACCGACGAGGCACGGGAGATGGGCTCGCGGTTTCTGATGCTCTGTGTCTCTCCAAAAAACGTCGCCGGGCAAAAATTCTTTGCAAAGATGGGATTTCGGCCGACTATGCAAGAGATGCGGCTAGACCTTTGATCTATTCAAACGCCTCGAGATATTTCACGCCCGAGCCCGTGTTAAAGATCACGACGGTTTCACTTTCTTTCACGTCGCCCGTTTCGATCAGTTTTCTAAGTGCCGAGAGACATGCCGCGCCCTCCGGTGCACAGAAGATGCCCTCGGCGGCGCCGATCTCACCGACGGCCTTGATAAGCTCGGCGTCGGTGACGGCGACGGCGGTGCCGCCCGACTCCCGAATGGCATCGAGGATCAGGAAATCGCCAATGGCTTTAGGCACTCGAAGGCCCGATGCGACGGTCGAGGCATTTTCGAATTCGTCGGCGAATCGCTCGCCTTTTTCGAATGCTCTGACGATCGGTGCGCACGTTGCCGACTGGACCGAAACCATCCGCGGTCGTTTCGCCCCGATCCAATCCATTTGCTGCATCTCATCAAAGGCCTTCCACATTCCAATGAGGCCTGTGCCGCCGCCGGTCGGATAGAGAACGACGTCCGGCAGCGTCCAATCGAGCTGTTCGGCAAGTTCATAGCCCATCGTCTTTTTCCCCTCGACGCGGTAAGGCTCTTTGAGCGTCGAGACGTCGAACCAACCCTCTGCCTGTTTGCGTTCAGCGACGATCTTGCCGCAGTCTGTGATCAGGCCATCGATCAGGGTCACGTTTGCGCCCGTCTGCCGGCACTCGACGATGTTTGCCCTAGGCGTGTCCTTCGGCATGAAGATATGAGCTTCCATACCGGCTCGTGCGGCGTAGGCGGCCATTGCTCCGGCGGCGTTGCCGGCTGACGGAACCGCAACTTTCCGAACGCCAAGCTCTTTCGCCATCGATATCGCCGTAGTCATGCCACGGGCTTTGAAGCTTTGCGTCGGATTCTGACCTTCGTCCTTGATGTAAAGATTCAGTCGGATGGAAAGCGAGTCCGCCAGCCGCTGAGCGTTCAGCAGCGGCGTCCAGCCCTCGCCAAACGAGACGATATTATTCCAATCGTTAACAGGAAGAACTTCGCGATAACGCCACAGGCTGGCCTCGCGTTCTTTTAACGATTCTTTGCGGAGAGTTTGCGCGGCCGCACGCAGGTCATAACGGACGAGAAGCGGTTTGGCGCATTCAATGCAGAGGTTTTGCAGGACACCGGCCTCATGGCGGAGGCCGCAGTTAGCGCATTCGAGATAGGTAACATTCATTTGTTTTGAGTTCCAACTTCAGTTGGGTTCACTTGAAAAGTTACGCCAGCCAACGCAGGAACTCAAAACCGCCACATATAGTTGGAACTCAGAACTTACTTCTTCCAGACAAATTCCTTGAAGAGATTGAAAGCGGCTGAGAAGCCCAATGAGTACGTCCCGTTTTTCAGCCCGTCCTTCCATGTGTAACGCGCCGGAAACCAGGTCTCGGCGGCGATGACGCTCGATGCGTAGGTGCCGATAATGCGCGGAGCGCCGATGACCCGGTCACCATTTTTGTTGCGCGCGGTTACAGGCGAGATAAGTGCATTACGAACTCGCGCGCCTACACTCTTGTCCGTGCTGCGGTAATGATGGCTGTCGAGAGTCAAGGCTTCGTCAAGGCCATACTGGATGCTGTTTTTGATGATGCCCTTGCCGAGGCCCGACGCGACGCGTTTTCCAAACCCGTCCCAATGCGGGCCCCATTCTTCCGGCGAATCGCGCCACGTTTCTATACCGGCGAGAGCGATGGTCTTGGCAAGCGACACAGGGCCGAACATGCTGTCGACGTACCATCTGAACTGCTGCCTGCCCGACGGCCGGACGTAT
>DASXPW010000303.1:0-4936 GCA_036493385.1 Pyrinomonadaceae bacterium | reverse complement strand
AACTGGGTGTTTAATGCAAATACGATCAATCAATTTCGTGGCCAGTGGTCGGATTTCACGCCGAGCTTTCAGACGGCCGATCCGCTCGATCCGGTCGTTCTGGTCGGATATCGCGACCCGATCACAAATTCCGTTAAAACTCTCACCGCTGGAAATTCAACAGCGAGTACGTTTTCGGCATCCGGCAGCACGATCTTTTTTCCTGAAAACCGCAACGAAAAGCGGTGGCAGTTCCAAGACACGTTGACACGCATTTGGAAGAGTCACAGTTTCAGAGGCGGCTTCGACATTCAGGACGTAGACTCAAGGGAGCTCGGGCTTGGCGATGCGACCGGCACGTTTAATTTCGGCAGCGCCCTTACATATTCGCAAAACGTACTTTCCCGATTTCGTCAGAATTTCGGGACCGGCCAGGACATAACGAATCGCTACTACGGCGCGTTCTTTAACGATGAGTTCAAGCCTGCAAGTAATGTAACGATGAGCTACGGCTTGCGGTATGAACGCGAAACGGCAGTCACCGACGACAACAACTGGGGACCTCGCTTGGGTTTGGCATGGGACCCATTCAAAAAGGGCAAGGGAGTGATCCGCTTTGGCGCGGGTATCTTTTACAACCGCGTGCTGCTGAGGACCGTGGCCGACTTTATTCAAAACTCGGGCGGAAACCTTATCTCCTTCGACTCGAGCACGATAGGAACGAGTGCAACGGACTCACGCAGGGTCGCAGTTCTCGCCGCAATAGCCAGCCAATTTCCAAACAGCTACCCGACCGCGGACGACCTTAAGAGTCTTGTGACGACGGCCTGTGCCGGGGTCATTAACCCGCTTGGCCCATGCAGTGCAAATACTGGTTTCGGAACAAATGTGAGCAGCGCGGGTAATCCGCTGCGGAGCGTCGAGCCAGATCTAAAGATCCCGGAAAGCTATCAATTTAACATTGGATTTGAACGCGAGATCGGTAAGGACTTTGTGGTCGAGGCAAATTACACATGGAACAAGACCGTTCATCTTTGGCGCGACACTAACTTAAATGCGCCCGTCTTGCCGGCCGGATTCTCTGATTGGACATCGTGGCTCCTCACAGACACCTTTGTGCTGTCGCCGACCCGTTCTTACACTTTCTTTTCAGGACCGACGAACGACGCAAGCGGAACGCATGCGAATTCCCAGACCGGAACAACCTGCACGACGACGACCGTGCATTGTTTTGTAAATCTCAACGCGACAAATTCATCGACGGCGACGCCTGCGGTCGCGGTCACGGGACAGAATGGCAATGCAACGGGCGCCCCGATCGGCATCGCGCTGGCCGCGATAGCCCAGTTTCGACCAGATCAGTCTGTCGAGGAGACCTCGCAGATCGGTTCGGAGGGCAATGCTTTTTACAACGGTTTGATCTTTGAGATGCGAAGACGATACAGGCCCCTGGGTTATGGCTTCGGCACGAGCTTGCGATTCGTGTACACGCTTTCGAGCACAAAGGACGATGGTCTGAATAATACGACGAACGCTGAGGTAAATGGCGATTTCTCTCGCGAATGGGCCAGGAATTTGCAGGATCGACGGCACCGCATTGCAATTTCCGGGACTGTTGAAACACCGGACTGGTTAGGCAAGCTCCGTTTTTCACCGTTATTTCGCTACGGCAGTTCGGCTCCGTTCAATATTGGTATCGGCGGCAGCGACAGAAATCTGGACGACGTTGGTACCGATCGCGTGAATTTTAGCGGCAACTTTAGTGACATCGTTTGGCGGGCGCCAGGTTCGGCTATCCCGACAACGCTTATCAACGAATTCTCTCTGCAGCCTATCGGCGCTCCAAGCGGAAATCTGCCTCGAAATGCCGGGCACGGCCCAAGTTTCTATACCTTCGATCTTAACCTCGAACGACAGTGGAAGATCGGTGAAAGGATGAGGCTTCGTCCCGTGATCGAATTCGATAATATTCTTAACGCGGCGGTTTTCAGCTTTGGCGCGGAGTTCATTGACTTTACTGGTCTGACGGTAGGCAACTCGACGGCGCAGCAAGAGTTCCTCGTTCCTACCCGAACGTACCGGCAGCGCGAGATACGGCTCGGAATGCGTTTCGATTTTTGAACGGGATGATAACGAACTTGCACCGAAGGGCCTTGAAATTCAAGGCTCTTTTCATTTCATTTTGACCGATTGCATTGAAAATGCGTGACCCGTTGCCGGAATTTGTGGTACTTTCTATGTGTTGAACATGTTTGTTCAAACCCCGCCGTATGACCGAATCAGTTGCTAATGCGAGTGTTCCTTTCACCGAGGTGTCGCTCGAATCGGTCCTCCTCGACGCCGATCTATTTGTTAAATACAGCTCGCCGGATCGGGCATTTGCCCTTCTGCGCGAATCGCTCGAACGCAGCCCGCGGTCTATTCCCCTCAGAGAAAAGATGCGCGACATCTGCGTCAAGCAGCGAAACCTCGATGAGGCCGCGCGTCAATGTCTCGCTCTCGTTAGTCTCTATATTGGCCGCGAGGATTTCGATCTCGCGTACGACCGCCTGCAGGAAGCAAAGCTGCTTGACCCTCGCATATCTGTCGCGCCCGGTCTCGAAGCCATTCGTCGGGCGCGTCGGCCCGACTTTGCTTTGACGCGTGATCGAACGCCGCAGAAAGTCCGGACGGATGTTACATTTGCGGGCAATCTTGGGTACGTGAGCATTTTCGATGCCGTCCAGGTCATCGAGAACGCAAAGATGACAGGCCTGCTTGTCCTTAAGTCGGACATGCACCTCGCAAACGTTGCCTTTAACGAAGGAAAGATCGTCGACGCGGAATGTAACGCTCGAAACGGCCAAAGCGCTTTTCGCGAGATCATCGAGGTTGATTCGGGCACGTTTGAATTTACTACTTCCGAAAACGAATTTCCGGTCGTCATTGCGGTTGTCAGCAACACGAACTTTTTGCTCGACGTGCTTACCGAGCTCGACAACGAGCGCGCCGAGCGTGACGGCATACGCGATATGGGCGGCGAAGCAATGTAAGACCCGTATTTCGGAATAGTTAATAGATGAAAGATGAGCGGTGATAGAGCAAGCGGATCAATCACCTCTCATCTTTCATTTATGACCTTTTTCGAGCGTTCATAAACGTAGGCGAACGTTCACTGAACACCACATTTTGTTTGACTTCCCGTCGTAACTGCAACAAAATATAGTGCTGTCCGGGTTCTCCCTAGCGCTATAAAATGTTCAAGCTCCAACGCCTGGAGGTCACAGGCTTTAAATCCTTTGCCGACTATACCGAGATCGTTTTCACGGGCAATGGTATAACTGCGGTCGTCGGCCCGAACGGCTGCGGTAAGTCAAATGTTTCCGACGCGATCTCATGGGTGCTGGGCGAGCAGCGCGCAAAGCAGCTTCGCGGCGCCGAAATGAAAGACGTTGTCTTTCAGGGGACGCGCGACCGCAAGCCATCGGGCATGGCCGAGGTTGTGCTTCATCTTGTCCGCGACGAAGAGCTTTACGACGCCGAAGATCAGGAACTCGAAGACATTGACGAGACGCTGGCTGAGCTCGACGAACACGCCGTCGATCTTAATGAGATCGAGGGCGAAGGTGATATTGCCGACCGTGTTGCTATTGTCGCAGCCGATGAGCATGTCGATGTCAATGGCTTGCGTGAAGAATCGGCTGAGACGGAGACCGTACAGGCGGCGCAGGTAGGTTCGGCTCAGATAATTCAAAAGCAAGTAAAGACAAAACGGCATTGGCGGCCGCGAGCATTCGCGCTTGATTTCGCGCCCGGTGAGGCGGTATCGGTCGGTCGCCGTTTATATCTTTCTGGTGAGAGCGAGTACACGCTTAACGGACGAAACTGCCGTCTTCGCGATATTCAAGACCTCTTCGCCGGAACCGGGCTTTCGGGTTCACACTACGCGATCATCGAACAGGGCAGGATCGGGCAGATCCTGTCGGCCAAACCGGCCGACCGCCGCAATCTGATCGAAGAGGCTGCGGGCATTTCCAAATTCCGCACGCGCCAACGCGCCGCTGAGGCACGCCTTGAGGGTGCAAAGACAAATCTGTCGCGGATATTCGACATCGTCTCCGAGATCGAAAAGCAGGTGAATTCGCTTCGTCGGCAGGCCGCGAAAACGCGCCGATACAAGATACTTCAAGAAGAGTTTCGCGTTCTCATGCGGCAATTCTTTGCTGCGGAAGGGCGGTTTCTTTCCGATCTGATCTTTGGTCTTCGGGCACAACTGCAAGAGGCGGTTGACCGCGAGTTCGACGTCGCCGCCGAAGTCGAAGCGAAAGAAAAAGCGGTTCGAGACGCGACACAGCATGCTCGCCGATCTGAGGAAACTCTGACAGAGATCCGTCAGCGCCATTCCGCCAACGCTCTTGAACGAGACCGGGCCGAGCGCGAACATCGATATCGCGCGGAGCAGATCGTTACGCTTAATCATCGTATCGATGCGCTTTTGGGCGAGATCGCGGCGACAAAACAGCGACAGTCAACGATCGCCGATGAGATCCGACGGCTCGAGGTCGAAGAGCGGCAAGAGCGCGAGCTTGCTTCGCAGACTGAGCTCACCCTTCGCGAGGCTGAGGCTAATTATCAGGCAAGGCTCGATATCGTTTCCGCAGTCGAACATGAAGCGGTACTTGCGCGGAATGAACTGCTGGAGCACACGGCGGCTGCCGAACGCTTTGCCGAGATCGCACGTCAGCTTGCAGCAAATCTCGAAAAGCTCGGTCAGCGTATTGATGGTCTCGCTCGCGAAGCCGAACGCGCGGAGTCTGCATTCGGCGACCATCAGACTGAGGCCCAAAATCTCGTCACGACTCTGAAGTCAGAGGCGGCTAAGCTCTCGTCATATCAGGAAGAGAAACAGGGGATCGTAACGCAATCTACTGAAGCGCGTGAACGTCTTCGCGCGGCGGAAGTTTCGTTCAACGCGGTA
>DASXPW010000302.1:0-3303 GCA_036493385.1 Pyrinomonadaceae bacterium | reverse complement strand
CCCTTTTCAAAAGTGAGTGTTATCTCGAGCGGCCTGTCGGGCGCGGCCTCGGGCGATCTTGTCAGAATGTAAATATCTTCTGGCGGAGCTTTCCATGGGTCTTCGAGAATGCCGCCCTCGTACGAGATATGCATCAGATTGCGGTCCATCGAGTACGGTTTCGCGGCGGTCGCCTTTACAGGAATGTCGTGTTTGGCGCAGTATGCGATAAGATCGGCTCGTCCCTTAAATTCCCACTCGCGCCAGGGCGCGATCACCTTGATGTCCGGCTGCAGAGCGTAATAGGTCAGCTCAAACCGCACCTGGTCGTTACCCTTACCGGTCGCGCCGTGCGCGACGGCGTCGGCGCCCTCGCGGCGTGCGATCTCGATCTGCTTTTTGGCGATGACGGGCCGGGCGAGTGAGGTTCCGAGCAGATAAACGCCCTCGTACAGAGCGTTGGCCTTAACGGCCGTCCAGACAAAGTCTGTTACAAACTCCTCGCGCAGGTCTTCGACATACAGCTTTGACGCGCCTGTCGCTTTTGCCTTTTCCGGCAGGCCCGAAAGCTCTTCTGCCTGCCCGACATCCGCGCAATAACAGACGACCTCGCAGTCGTAAGTTTCCTTCAGCCACAGCAGCATCGCGCTCGTGTCTAACCCGCCGGAGTAAGCCAGCACAACCTTTTTTATCTTATCGGTCATTTAAGAAAACTCTTTTCCTTCAAAAGTTTATCGGTTAGATTAAAACTATAGCGAATCGAGCGGGGGTGGCAAATATGGTAATGCTGACGCAAGTTTTGCGCTTCGCCGTACGCGACGAACAAGGTCGTCACGCGCCCGTCTCCGATCTTGCCATTGCCTTGCTCGACGATGACTATCCCCCCGTAACGTACATCTACTTCGAACAGAATGGGAACAAGCAGCGGATCCCCTGGGACCTCGTCACCGATCTCGATACAAAAGGGCAAACGGTCCGAGTCAATGACCTCGACGCGGCCGAAGCCTCAGACGGCGAGAAAGAAGTGCTTCTCAAACGAGACATTCTCGACGCGCTGATCCTAGACCTGCTCGGCCGCCGCACAACGCGCGTCTGCGATGTGTTGCTCGATGCCAATGATGGCCAGCTTCGGGTCAAGGCGACCGATGCCGGATTTGCCGCTGTGGTAAGGCGGATCTTTCACGTCAATTGGCCGGCGGTCGATCAAACGTCGGTCTTCGACTGGAAGTACGTCGAGTTTCTTCGCGGTGACCCCGACGCGGTCAGAAACGGCGCCGGATATCGGATGCGCATCAGTCGACTGCCGGCCGGTGAGATCGCGCTGCTTTCCGACTATATTCCATACCTGCACGCTGCTGAGCTGCTAAAGCTTTTGCCTGACGAAAAGGCCGCCGATGTTCTCGAGGACACCAGCATCGAGCGCCAGGTGCAGATCATTGAGGAACTCGACGAAGCCGAAGCGATCAACCTGCTTTGCCTGATGACACCCGACCGTGCCACCGATCTCACGGGCAGGCTCGAGCTTCCGACAATGCACCGCTATCTCAGCAAGATGCCGGCGCGTAGCCGTGACCGCATCATCGATCTGCTTCGATACTCTGCTGATTCGGTCGGCGGAGCGATGACAAACGATATTATTGAGCTTCCTATCGACCTTGATCGAACCGACGCGAAACGCGCAGCCGAGAGCGTTCTTGAGAAGGTTCATTTTTCGTCGCTCGTTTTCATTGTCGACAACAAAAAACACCGACATCTTTGCGGCGCGATAACCCTGCGCGACCTCCTCGCCGCAGATGGTTCAAAGAGTATTGAGGATCTGATGGATCCTTATCTCCAAACCCTTTCGCCGTATGACGACGCCAAGGGCGCGGCTTATCGAATTGTTGGCGGCCAGTTGCCGGCAATGGCCGTTGTAAACACGACCGGCCGGCTGCTTGGCGCAATGACAATGGAGGCGGCCCTGCCCAGACTTCTTCCTCCGACGAGTGGTGTCCAACGCCTAAGGATCTATTCATGAAACCACGACCCGAGATCGCCGAGGGGCTCGAGCCTATCGATGAGGTCGGCGCGGCCGGCGTTATTGAGGCGCCAAAACCGGTACCGACCGGCGTCAGGTTAAACATCCGCGGACGGAGCATTTATTTGCGCGGCCTTCGCCTGCCGCCGCGCGGTATGTGGAAATGGCTCTTGATATTAGGCCCGGGCCTGATCGCGACCTCGGCCGGAAACGACGCCGGCGGCATCGCTACCTACAGCTCCGCGGGCGCCAAATACGGCTACCAGCTCATCTGGGTGATGGTGCTGCTGACGATCTCGTACGCCGTCGTCCAGGAAATGTGTTCGCGCTTGGGGGCTGCAACAGGCCGTGGACTGCTCGATCTTGTCCGCGAAAAATTCGGCCTCGGATGGACGCTTTTTGCCGTTGGCATCATCGTCATCGCTAATGGCGGCGTCACTATCAGCGAATTTGTCGGCGTCGGCGCCGCGACCGAGCTCATTGGCGTGAGCAAATTCATTTCGGTGCCGCTGGCCGCTCTGATCCTATGGTACCTCGTAATTTTTGGCTCATACGCGCGCGTTGAAAAGATATTTCTGTTGATGACGCTTGTCTTTTTTGCATACCCCGTCGCCGCGATCCTGGCCAAACCCGACTGGCACCAGGTGCTGCGCGGCACGGTTGTTCCGTCTATGAGCCTCGATCGCGATTATATTTTCATCGTTGTCGGCTTACTCGGCACGACCATGACGCCGTACATACAGATTTTCCAGCAAAGCTCGATCGTCGAACGCGGTGCCTCGCGGCGGCGTTACGGCCCCGAGCGCCTGGACGCCTATTTTGGCTCGATCTTTTCGAATCTGATGTCCGTTTCAATGATCATCGCGACGGCCGCGACGCTCTACGTCGCCGGTCAGCACGATATCGGGAGCGCCGCCGACGCGGCGAAGGCGCTCCAGCCTGTCGCGGGCAGTTCGGCAATGGTCCTCTTTGGTGTCGGCCTTTTGGGTGCGTCGCTGCTTGCGGGCGGCGTGCTTCCGCTTGCGACCTCGTATGCGATCAGCGAGGCTTTCGGCATTCCGAAAGGCGTTAATCTTGACTACCGCCGCGGCCGCGTTTTCTTTGGCCTGTTTACGGCTTTTATCGCTATTGGTGCCGCAGCCGCACTGGTACCGAACATTCCGATATTTCCGCTGCTTGTTGGGATCCAGGTATTGAACGGCGTACTTCTGCCCATTATCCTCGTTTTTATTCTATTGCTTATAAATGACGAACGCCTGATGAGCAGCCTAAAAAACTCTCTCACGACAAACATTCTTGGTTGGGTG